>DMJQ01000115.1 GCA_003457065.1 Clostridiales bacterium | reverse complement strand
AAGAAATGTGATTTCAAGCATGTAAAAGACAGGGAAGAAAAGGGAGAATATACAAGCCTTACGGAGTTTATTAACCGTATGAGCCAAGGAGATATTAATAAAAGATGCCTTGAAAGCCTGATAAAGGCAGGAGCATTTGATTCCTTTGGCGGCAGGCGCTCCCAATACCTTGAAGTTTACCAGCAGATATTAAACGGCATAGGCCAGAACAAAAAGAAGAATATAGAAGGGCAAATCAGCCTTTTTGAGCTTAGTTCCGACGATATGGAAGAAGTTTATAAGGATACGCTTCCGGATATGCCGGAATTCAGAGAGGCCGATATGCTGGATATGGAAAAGGAAGTTCTGGGCATATACGTAAGCGGCCACCCTCTTTCGGAATATACGGAGATTCTGGACCAATACGTGAATTCCTACAGCAGGGATTTTATCAATAACGAAGAAGAGGAAGAGGGGAAAATAACTGCCGGCGTATATGACGGCAAGGAACTGATTGTGGGCGGCATCATAGCGGATAAATCTGTTATTTACACTAAAAACAATAAGCCCATGGCCTTTTTAACCCTTGAAGATATTTACGGAACCGTTGAAATCATTGTTTTTACAAATATCTATGAAAAGCTTTTAAGCAGGCTTTCAGAAGATAAGGTTATCGTCGTGTGGGGAAGAGCAACCGTAAGAGAAGGAGAAAACGCCAAGGTCATTGCCAACGAAATAAGATTTGTTGAAGATTTAGGAAGACCTGCCATAGAATATAAAAGTCTTTGGCTTAAAATCCCAAAGGAAAGCAGCCTTGCAGATTCACAGATAATCAATGTATTAAAAATGCATAAAGGCAGCATTCCTGTTTATATATTTAAAGAGAAAGACAGACAAAAAATGCGGCTGAATTCCTCCTTTTGGGTAAATCCTGAAAAAGGGCTTATAAAAGATTTGGAAGGAATTTTGCCATCTGACTGCATCGTTTTAAAGGAGGAAGCTTAATGGGAGATGTAAAGAGAATCGGTGTTCTTACAAGCGGCGGAGACGCGCCGGGAATGAATGCTGCCATCAGAGGCGTAGTCCGTACGGCTCTTAACAGAGGCCTTTCTGTTGTAGGCATAAAGAGAGGGTATGAAGGCCTTCTTGCCTGTGATATTTCAGAGCTTAACGGAAAATCTGTATCGGATATTATACATAGGGGAGGGACCAGCCTTTTAACCGCCAGATGCCCTGAAATGCTTGAAAAAAAATATCAGGAAAAAGCTGCGGACATATGCCGTATCATGAAAATAGACGCCCTTATAACCATAGGCGGGGACGGCACCTTTAGAGGGGCGGCGGCCCTTTCAGAGCTTGGTGTAAATGTGATGGGTATCCCTGCCACAATAGATTTGGACTTGGCTTATACAGATTATACAATTGGTTTCGATACGGCAGTCAATACGGCTATGGAAGCACTCAATAAAATAAGAGACACCTCAAGCTCCCATGAAAGATGCTCCGTGGTTGAGGTTATGGGAAGAAGATGCGGCAATATTGCCTTATGGTGTTCTATAACCGGCGGAGCGGAAGCCGTGATTATACCGGAGCACCCAGTTTCAACAGAAGACGTTATAAAAGAAATTATCCCAAACAGGGCTAAAGGAAAAAGTCATAATCTCATTGTAGTAGCCGAAGGCAGAGGAGGAAGTGAAGCCCTTGCAAAGGAAATAGAAAAGGTTACGGGCATAGTGACCAGAGCTACAATCCTCGGCTATCTTCAAAGAGGGGGAAGCCCATCGGCCCGTGATAGAATGGAAGGCTCATTAATGGGCTATAATTGTGTAGAAGCTATTATGAATGGGGAAAGAAACAGAGCAATGGGTGTAATAAACGGTGCCCGTATCAGCATGGATATAAAAGAAGCATTAAGCTGCACAAAAGAATATAACGATACATTATACAATGTCATAAAAGTACTGTCTGTTTAGGAGAGATCATATGAAACGAACGAAGATTTTGGCAACATTAGGCCCGTCAACAGCAAGTTATGAAATCATAAAAGAGCTTATTAAAGAAGGAATNNGGCTTAAGGCGGCAAGGGAAGAGCTTGACGAGCCGGTTGCTCTTGTTTTAGACACAAAGGGACCGGAAATAAGGCTTAAGTCATTTAAAGAAGGAACGGCCTTTCTTGAAAAGGGTTCAGAATTTGTATTAACCACCGACGATATAGAAGGGGACGAAAAAAGAGCCTCTGTAACTTATAAAGACCTTCCAAAGGATATGGGGCCGGGAGGAAAAATACTCCTTGATGACGGCCTGATAGAGCTTAAGGTAAAGGAAGTAAAGGGCAATAACATTATATGTACCGTTGTAAACGGGGGCCTTATTAAAAATAATAAAGGCATCAATATCCCGGATGTTCACACAAGCCTTCCTTCTCTTACCCAGAAGGATGTAGACGATATTGTATTCGGCATTGAAAAGGGCGTGGACTTTATCGCCGCTTCTTTTATAAGATCAGCCGCCGATATAAGGAATATAAGAAGGGTGCTGGATAAAAACGGCGGAGAAAAAGTAAAAATCATAGCCAAAATAGAAAACAGAGAAGGCGTAATGAATTTCGACTCTATTCTTGACGAGACCGACGGCATTATGGTTGCCAGAGGAGATATGGGGGTTGAAATAAATCCCGAAGAGGTTCCCATTATTCAAAANNCCGCAACACAGATGCTTGAATCTATGATAAATAATCCAAGGCCCACAAGAGCAGAAGCAAATGACGTTGCAAACGCCATATTTGACGGAACTGATTGTATCATGCTTTCGGGAGAAACGGCGGGAGGCAAATATCCTGTGGAAGCCGTAAAAATGATGGCCCGTATTGCCTGCGCCACGGAAAATGCCGTAGATTATTATAAAAAATCAGGAAGCCATACCCATATGGAGCCTAAAACAAGCACTACAGATTCCATTGCGTACGCTTCCTGTACAATTGCGGCAGATATAAAGGCGTCCTGCATCGTGGCCGTAAGCCGCTCCGGCTTCACCCCAAGGATGGTATCACGCTTTAAGCCGGAATGCCTTATTGTTGCATTTACCCATGATGAAACAGTATGCAGACAGTTAAACTTAAGTTGGGGTATAAAACCGTTCTACTATGAAAGCGTTGGTATGGTTGAGGAAACCGGAAAGCTTACACTTAAAATAGTAGAAGAAAAACAGCTTGTAAAAAGCGGAGATGCAGTGGTAATGGTTGCAGGTTTCCCTATAGGAATTGTGGGAACCACGAATACCATTAAGGTTTTAACCGTAGGCGACGTACTCTTAAGAGGCAAATCTACGATGGATATTAATGTAACCGGCAGATGCTGTGTGATAAGAACTGTGGAAGATGCAAAAAATAATTTTAAAAAAGGCGATATTATCATTGCCCAGAATGTAAATCATGAAATTATGCCCTATATAAGAAAGGCTTCCGCCCTCATTATCGGAAGAGCAGGAGACGACGATTACGATATGGCGATAACCGCAGGTCAGGCCCTTGAAATCCCTGTTGTTATCTGCAAAGAAGAGGTTGTAGGCAGGATACAGAATGCCGCCATGATAACAATTGACAGTAAAAGCGGCATAATATATAATGGTGTGAGGGAATTATAATTCCATTAGTTTTGATTATGATGAAACGGCGCGAACTTAGAGAACGGGGTAATTATGTTTCAAAGATGCCCTGTGAACTCAGTAAGCGGCGGTTTGGATTTGTGAAGCAAATCCAAGTTTTATCAGTTCAAATAAATAATTAGCGAGGAGGTTTTTCATGGATAAATATGTATGCGTAGTATGCGGATATGTTTATGATCCGGAGGTAGGCGATCCTGACAGCGGGATAGCTCCGGGAACAGCTTTCGAGGATATACCTGATGATTGGGTTTGCCCCCTTTGCGGTGTAAGCAAAGACGATTTTGAAAAACAATAGGATACCCTGTCATAGTAAATTTCTTGCAAAGAAGGCATAAAACCTATTTGCTATAGACTTACAAAATATACAGTTTTATTCCTGTTGAACTCTAAATTTACTAAATATGGGTATCATAAGCAAAAAGGCGAATAACTTTAGTTATTCGCCTTTTTATATATAAAGAGAAAGCAAATTGAGAATGCTGCCATTTCATATGAATCCGGGCATACTCGAATTAAAGTAAAACAGTAGCGTTGTAAATTTGCTTTTCCTAGACTGTATGCCTTCTTGGAGTCCGTTACTTACTGCGGAAGAAAAGCAAATTACTATATCGCTTCTATTATAAGTAAAATAATTTATTACTAGCTTAAAGCTATTTTACTATATTTATTCGTTTCCCTTCGTCTGCAAATGATGCATATTTCCGTATCTTTTTACTATTTTTCCGAACTCATCTTCATCGTAGAAGGAGCATTTACTCTGGCCGAAGTATTTTGCAACCTCCACTGCAAATCTGCCGCAGCATTCCAAATCGGAAAAATGAGTCGCTCCCGTTGCGCAGCCGGCAACAGCTGTTTCAGTGGTTATGGCTACACCCACAACAGGGGCATTGGTTGCCGTGGCGGGCTGGAGAATGCTGTTTAAATGGTAAAGCTCGTTTCCGTAAGGGGTAATATCCTGCATGGTAATAGGAAATACATAGGGAAGCTTTCCGGTAACGGTCTGCATAATTTCGAGAAGGTCATTGCTTATTTTTAAAATATAGCCTTCCTTAACGGTAGGAGATATGGCAAAGCCTCTGTGGTTTATAATTCTGTTACCCTTTGTTGTGTCCACAGATAATATTGCATCCAGCCCGTCATCGACCTCTTCTTTATTTACCTGAGCCATCTCCACGGGAGAATCCATAAAAGGAACAGGCTTATGAGGCCTTGTCGGGGCATCGGGGCAGATATGGGTTGAAACTATTACATCGCCTTTTAAAAAGTCTCCCTTGTTGTTCATATCTAAAAGCTTTGCGGCAATTGCAAGTGCAACCAGAGCGCCGTCGCCGTCAGATACAAAGCCTGTAAGCTCAGGTCTTGCTCCAAGGCCTCCAAGGCGGCCTAAAAGCCCTATGGTAGGAGCATTTCCGCCTTTTGATTTTCCGTTTATCCCCGGAATGCGTATTTTTATCATATCTGTTTTTCCCTTTGGACCATGCAGAGGATAAGTCAAAATATCAGCATCTGCCCTGATGGTTTTTAAATATGCCGCTACTTTTTCTCCGTCTACAAAACTGCTGTCCAATACATCGTAAAGAGCTATAATTTCTTTGATTAGCATATAACCGCCTCTTTCCATTTGTACATACAATAATAAAACAATATTGTTTTAATAAAATGATGATATAATTTCAATGCACCACTATAGTAACTTTTTATAGCGGTAAAAGTAAATATTTACATAAATAAAAAAACGCCGTGTTCTTTGTCAAATTGGACAAAGAACACAGCGTTTTTAAGCTATAAAGCATGCCTTTAAGCTTATTTACTGTATTTAAAGCATGTTAAACTAGCTCTTTCCAAGCAATCTCAAAATCGCCAGCTCCGTATATAAATCAAAGGTTTCCGGCATCTTTCCTATCTGAAATTTAAGGGCAGCCGACGCCTTATTGATTCGGTATTTTACTGTGTTCAAATGAACAAATAATTGTTTTGCCGTTTGGGACATGTTTTGTGATGCATCTAACAGAAATACAGCCAGAGTCTCTATCAGAGTATTACAATTATCTTCCCCTTCATTTACTAAAGACGCTATCATTTCTGTAAGGTTTTCGTTTTCTTCATTGCTTTCAATTTTTTTCATGCATTTATAAGTAAACATGATTTCACTTCGGTTTAGTATATATTTTCTTGGATATATGAGTAAAGCCGGTTTAATTGTTTCTTCCAGCAGCATAAAACATTCCTTTGCATCTTTTGTGCCATCTACTTCTGATGTAAATAGTATAATGGGAACTTTATTTACATTTTGAAAATCCTTTATAAGCATTTCAGCAAAATTATTTAATTCCGTATGGAAGCTGTCACTTTCAAAGAATATAACAATCTTTTCCATATACTCGCTGCATATATATTTAAACTTATAGATATTTAAAAACTTCACTATGTTTTCTGTTAAGCTGTCAATTTCTTTTTTACTAATGTGCTCTGAGAAATTCACTACCCACATATTTTTCATCTGTGAAACATCGATTGTAAGTATTTCTTCCAGCTGTCTTAATTTTAAAACTTCGTTTGAAAGAATAGCATTTATAATTTCATAATCTCCCGAGCTTGTGCTGGATTTACCCCATATGCTGTTATATATTTTCAAAATATCATTGATTTGCTCCATAATATTATAATTAACCGGTCCATGCATGGAAGAAATCATAATATATTGAAAATCCACAGACTTAAAAGAAACCCGCTCTGTGATGGTATATATGTTTTGCCCATTTATATTATAAACTTCATTCTCTCCGATTTTTAAGCTTTTCTCTTTATAGGCATTTTGTATTTTTACGATAAGGGCAGATGCAGACATGGGCCAAGAGGCATAAGCGTATACGCCGTCAAAATTTTTAGTTAAAAGAGCCAAGGAACACTGTATTCTATTGCTTATTATTCTAAGAACATTGTCACTGATACGCTGTTCCTTCTTCAGAGAAGAGATGTTCTCAAGAACATCGCTTACGATATATATTTGTTTCTTTCGTTTTTCTTCCAAGGTTCTGATTACATCATAGATTACCTCAGAATAACGGAAATCCGAGCGGTTTTCCGGCATAACAATAAGCGGAAAATCCAATTCATCCGCAGTTATAATAAGGCTTTCATCAAGCTTCGGCACTACCAAACCAATATAATATATCAACAGGCCAGACTGGCCAATGGAATTTAAAAGCCTGATACATGCACATTGGTCTTCTATGCTGTTTCTGATAGCGGCAAAACAGGTTATTGCAAGTTCTTCGCCTAATTTGCCCTTTATTAAAAGCTGTTTTTGCAAATCGCTATTTTCAGAATATTCTATTACCGTTACAGAACTTATTCTTCTGCTCAAGCCTTTTTTCCCTGCAACAACCAAAGCTTCGTTTAAACTTGGCAGCTTTAAGGCTTCACTTACTGTTAAGGCCATGGATTTTCCTCGCTTCAAATACTTAAATATTTATCGTAAGATACTGAAACTATGGTACCTCTGATTAAATAGTATATAAATAAGACGGAACAATTTCAAGCTTATTTTCTGTTTATTGTACTCTTCTCCTATAAATTAACCCGCTGTTTCAATAAAAAAGGTACTTTAGGATATTAAAGCAAAAGCTTCACCATGGTCTTTTCTGATTGCAGAAAAAATACAGGCCCAGTTTAGCAAGGAAATCCCTGTTATTATAAGCATGTTTTAATGCCTCTATAAATCAAAGTTCGGGCTTATTATTATACTGCTTATACACGATGTATTTTTAAAGCAAATATCTATCATAATTTCAATTATAAAACTTGCGTTTATTATATCTGTACCTTTATCCTGCAATAATTTAAAATTTTAGAAACTAAGACGCTTCTTTCTATACTGATTTCAATAAAACTATTTCTTTTCAAATATCATTTTATTATCTGTAATTGATGACAGGAGAAAACTATTTCCATCATTATCAAATCCCATTTTAATATCCCTTCAGTCCGGATTCCCTTTTCTAAAATAAAGAAGCCAAGTTCATCTATCGTTTTACTTGTAAGAGCTGAAAACTCCCTCCAAATATATTTCAAGCATATTAAATACTAAGAGCACCTTTACTTATATACTAAGCACTTAAAATTATAAGCCTGTGATTTGGAAAAATTTTAAAGTCAAATGATTGTATATTTGGTGCAAGATGTATTTTTATCCATATAATATCAGATTTTTTAATTGCCTTATGTATAAATATTCACAAATATTAAATATTTATACATTTCTTATTGCGTTTATAAAAATGAATCTTTATAATTATGGATATCACAAAAATCAAAATAATTTTGGAGGGTTGAAAAGAATGAAAAATAAGAAATACAACAAGGTCGTATTGGCATATTCCGGCGGTTTGGACACTTCTGTGCTAATTCCCTGGCTGAAAGAAAACTATGGCTGCGAAGTTATTGCCGTTTCTGCAAACGTTGGTCAGGCGGATGAACTGGAAGGCCTTGAAGAAAGAGCCCTTAGTACAGGCGCATCTAAGCTCTATATTGAAGACATCACCCAGGAATTTGTAGACGATTATATTATCCCCACGATGAAAGCGGGAGCAACCTATGAGCAGTATCTCTTGGGAACTTCTTTTGCGCGCCCCATTACTGCAAAGCGCATTGTAGAAATTGCCCTTAAGGAAGGCGTCGATGCGATTTGTCATGGCTGCACCGGCAAGGGCAATGATCAGGTTCGTTTTGAGCTTGCCATTAAGCATTTTGCACCTCATATGGATATTATTGCGCCATGGCGTTTCTGGGAGCTGAATTCCCGGGATAAAGAAATTGACTACGCAATTAAACATAATATTCCCCTTAAAATAAACCGTGAAACAAATTATTCCAAGGATAAAAACTTGTGGCATTTGTCCCATGAGGGGCTGGATTTGGAAGATCCGGCAAATGAGGCGCCTCTTAATAAAGAAGGCTTCCTTGAGATGTGTGTTTCTCCTGAGCAGGCGCCGGATAAGCCAACTTATGTGACGATTCATTTTGAAAAGGGCGTTCCCACTGCTATTGACGGCGTAGAGATGGACTCGGTTTCTTTGATTTTAAAGCTCAATAAGCTGGGGGGCGCCAATGGCTGCGGCATATTGGATATTGTAGAAAACCGTCTGGTGGGTATGAAAAGCCGCGGTGTATATGAAACCCCCGGCGGCGCGGTACTGTATGCCGCACACCAGAAACTTGAAGAAATTACCCTTGACCGTGAAACAACCCACTATAAGCAGCAGCTTGCCCTTAAATTCGCCGAGCTGGTTTACAACGGCCAATGGTACACCCCCCTCAGAAAAGCCATGAGTGCCTTTGTGGATTCTACCCAGGAAACTGTAACCGGCGATGTAAAGCTTAAGCTCTATAAAGGTAATATCATTCCGGCGTCGGTAACTTCACCCTATTCTTTGTTCTCCGAAGCTATGGCAACCTTTGACGAATCGGACGCTTTTAATCATGGGGATTCCGAAGGCTTCATTAATCTGTTCGGCCTGCCGATCAAGGTACGTGCCTTAAACAATCAGGCGCTTCAAAAGCAAAAAGGGCTGAGTTTTCCGGGAGTAGAAAAATAAGATAAACTTTGATAGGGTACGGACATAAGCTTCTACCGTATCCTATTGTAAAATAGTTTAATTACGGTAACAAAAATCGTATATTTTATACTTAGTGAACCTGAAAACGCTTAAAAAGTGTTTTCAAGCGGACGTCCCCTTATAGTCAACAAAGATATTTTAATCTTTGTTGACTATGAATGGCTTGATATAAGCGTTTCTGCTATATTAAGCCGTTTATGAAAANNAGTTACTACCTCAAAGCTATTTTACTATATCCAACATTTGAAAGGATGTATATTATGGCAAAATTATGGGCCGGACGCTTTCAAAAGGAAATTGATCTGGTGGTAAACGATTTTAATTCTTCGATTCGCTTTGACTGTCGTTTATATAAAGAAGATATCGCCGGTTCAATCGCCCATGCAAATATGCTCGGTAAACAGGGCATTATCGAGGGGCATGAGGCAGAGAAAATCGTTGAAGGTCTTAAGGCAATCCTATCTGATATTGAAGGGGGTAAAATTGAGTTTTCCCCGGATTATGAAGATATCCATATGAATATTGAACAGCTGCTGACTGAGCGCATTGGAGATACAGGCAAACGCTTACATACGGGCCGCAGCAGAAATGACCAGGTTGCACTGGATATGCGTTTATACGTTAAGAAGGAAATTGATGAAATCATTAGCCTGATTCTTGAATTTATGACGGCTCTTTGTAAAAAGTCTCGTGAGAACCTGGAAACGGTAATGCCCGGCTATACCCATCTGCAGCGTGCCCAGCCAACAACATTTGCACACTATATGATGGCCTACGCTA
>DMJQ01000113.1 GCA_003457065.1 Clostridiales bacterium | reverse complement strand
TAAATTTGCTTTTCCTTGACTTTATGCTTTCTTAGAGCCCGTTACTTACTGCGGAAAAAAAGCAAATTTACTATATAGGTTATTTATAGTAAATTTAAGCAGCAGCAAAACTGTATGTGAACGTTTTTTTGCTGCTTCTTTATAAGAGATTTGCTATAAATATATTCTAGCATTTTATCCTTAAAATAGTCTGAAATGTTTTTTTCAGACTATTTTAAGGATATTGTTTTATAATTCATTAAGAAAAGGAGCTTCAATGCCTTCAAATATCTTTCGATGGTGATTTGAAATTCAGGTTTATTCCCCATTTGATTTTATTATTCAAATAAATTTAAGGAGTGTTATAATGCTTAAATCAAAAAAGAAGGTCGCAGTAATAGCGGCAATTGCAGTAATTGCTTCGGGAGTAGGTATATATCACGTTCTCGGTAATTCCGGAAATGAAAATAAGAAAAATACCGTAATATCTCTTCCGGCAACAGAGCGTGTGGAAATGGGAAATATTTCGGAATATGTCACCGCTTCCGGAACGGTAAATCCTTCAGTCGTAAACGGTATCTATATCGAAACTACCCAAAAAGTATCTAATGTCCTTGTTAATTTGGGAGACAGCGTTAAAATGGGAGATGTTCTTGTGGAGTACGATGTAGACTATTCAAAGAAGGAGCTTGAAAACAGCCTTGCTTCTCAGAATCTCTCTTTGCAGTCTGCAAATCTTACCTTAAAAAGCCTTACTTCCGAAAAAACGGAAGCCGAGCTTTTACAGCTTTCCAACAGCATAAGCTCTGCTGAAAAAGCCCTTTTAGATGCTGAAAATAATCTGAAAAGTACAGAAACACAAATAGAAAGTTTAAAAAAACAGCTGGAAGAAGCCAATAAAAACGTCGAGGACAATAAAAGACTTTTGGACGCAGGGGCAATAAGCCAGGAGACCTACAACACAGACCTTAAAAGCATAGAGGAAATTGAAAAGAGCATAAAAGACAACGAATCTAATATTGAATCTTTAGAAAAATCTGTTGCTAACGCAGAAAACTCTCTTAAACAGGCAAATCTTAATTATGAAAGCGCTAAAACACCCTTAAGCGATGAAGCCTCAAAAATAAATTATAATAAACAGCTAAATGAAATAGAAAAAACAAAGCTTTCGATACAAAACATAAAGGATCAGATTTCAGACCTTATTGAAGCAAGCGTATCCCATGTTGAAGGGACTGTTATTGAGCTTAATGTTGAAGAAGGCTCCATAGTAAATAACGAAACAAGCATAATGAAAATAGCAGATTTAAATAATCTCATAGTCAATGCCAACGTTTCCGAATACGACGTTCCGCTTTTAAAAATAGGCCAGAAAGTAAGCATCACCACAGACGCCATAGCAGACAAATATACGAAGGCGAAATTACATATATATCTCCCGTCGCANNCGCAAATGTGACGAATACCTTCAGCGGAAGCGAAACTACCGTAGCCGTAGAGGTATCCGTTTCAAATCCGGACAGCATGCTTAAACCCGGTT
This sequence comes from Clostridiales bacterium, assembly GCA_003457065.1. GTDB lineage: Bacteria > Bacillota > Clostridia > Tissierellales > Sedimentibacteraceae > Sedimentibacter. The sequence goes on along the minus strand of DMJQ01000113.1, from coordinate 2,698 downwards.
ATTCGGTAGATTTGGAAATACTTGTGACAGATGTATCGGAGGTTCCTCTTGTTTCCTTGAGTGCCGTTCAAAAAGACAATTCCGAAAATAAATATTATGTCTTTACGGTTGACGAAAGCAAAACAATCCACAAAACATATGTGGAAAAAGGCGCTTATAACGATATGAACGCACAGATTATATCAGGCCTTTCGGAAGGCGACGAAATAATCACTTCACCCACTGCAAATATGCAGGATAATACCCCTCTTGATCTATATGCAACGGAAATAAATGCCGGTTCTCAGCCGTCTTCTAATCAGGACTCAACTTCACCGCTGGAAAGTCTGATTCCCGGAGGAGGAGGCGCACCCTCCGGCGGCGGCGGCATGCCTTCTGGCGGCGGTGGCGCACCTTCCGGCGGCGGAAACAGGCCAATGGGAAGGCAGTAGTTGGGAGGTTCTCATGAATATAATTAAAATCACTGACATGGTCAAAATATATTCCCAAGGGGAAATAAATGTAAAAGCATTATCAGGCGTTGACATGGAAATCAGCAAGGGCGAATTCGTGGCTATAATGGGGGCCTCCGGCTCGGGAAAGTCCACGGTTATGAATATGCTGGGATGCCTTGATAAGCCTACTTCAGGTCAATATCTCCTGGATGATATTGAAATAAATAATTTAAGGGATAATCAGCTTGCAGAAATCCGGAATAAAAAAATAGGCTTTGTTTTTCAGTCCTATAATTTGCTTCCCAAGCTAAACGCTCTGGAAAACGTAGAACTTCCCATGATATACGCAAATATTTCCGGCTCAGAAAGGCGAAGGCGTGCCAAAGAAGCTTTGGAAAAAGTAGGCCTTAGCGAAAGGCTCCGTCATAAGCCCAATGAAATGTCCGGAGGCCAGAAGCAAAGAGTAGCCATAGCAAGAAGCCTTGTCAACAACCCAAGCATCCTTCTTGCCGACGAGCCCACGGGAAATCTGGATTCAAAATCAACTCTTGAAATCATAGAAATATTTCAGAATTTAAATAAATTAGGCGCGACGATAGTTATCGTAACCCATGAGCCTGACGTTGCCATGTATGCAGGCAGAATTATCACCTTTAAAGACGGAAAGATCATATCGGATAAAAAGGCTGAAAATCCTATAATAATCAACCAAGGAGGTTCTCGATGAATTTATTTGAAAGCGTAAAAAGCGCTGTATCAAACGTGCTTTCAAACAAAATGCGATCGCTTTTAACTATGCTGGGCATCATCATAGGCGTAGGCTCCGTAATAATAATAACCTCCATCGGAGAAGGAAGCACTCAGAGCATAAATGCTCAGTTTGACAGCATGGGAACAGGAAATCTCACCGTTACCCTTTCAAGCGACGTTCAAATAAGAGACGCCGACCAGCTTACTGTTGCCGACGCCGATTTAATAGAAACCCTTGAGGGTGTTAAATATTCCTCTCCTGTTTTTTCAGTAAGCAGTATGCAGGTAAAGCTGCAAAACCCCAAGGAGACCAGAACTTCCAATATAACAGGGATAAATGAACAGTATATGAATATCCAGTCCTCTACGCTCTTATACGGAAGGTATATAAGTGCAAATGATGTGGATATGGCATCTAAAGTCGTTGTAATAGACAACACCTCAGCCGAAGCCATATTCGGTACGGCAGAAGAAAGGGTCATCGGAAGCAAAATATCTTTAAAATCATGGCGCGGTACAAATAAATATACGGTTGTAGGAATTATAGAAGATACAAATAAAGAATTCAGCACCATGTACGGCGACAATTACCCTATTACCGTTTTAATGCCCATAACCACGGCAATGCGCCTTGCCAACAGAGAATATATAAGCCAGATAGCCGTTACGGGAGAAGACCCGAATACGCTGGATAGCCTTGCTGCCTTAATAAAAGACTCTTTAAGTTCCGCCCATAATAATCAGGATAAATATTACGTGCAAAATATTGCCGATTTTATGGATCAGATAACAAGTGTCATGGGAACCGTAACCATTATGATAAGCTCTATCGCCGGCATATCTCTTTTGGTTGGAGGCATAGGGGTTATGAATATAATGCTTGTTACGGTTACGGAAAGAACAAGAGAAATCGGCATAAGAAAATCCATAGGAGCAAAAAACAGTGACATACGGATTCAGTTTATTATAGAAGCTCTTATTATTACAGCCATGGGGGGATTTTTAGGCATACTTGCCGGCTGGGGCGGCGGAATAGCAGTTGGGAAATATATGGATATCAACGCTGTTCTCAATTCCCAGGCTATACTGATATCCGTATTGATTTCTGCGGTGATAGGAATTGTCTTCGGAGTATATCCTGCCAATAAAGCCGCAATGCTTGATCCTATAGAAGCTTTAAGATATGAATAATTATTCTCTCAGAGGAAAAAACTTACGGAGTGATACGATATGAAAATTATGAGACAACTATTTTTATTGGCTCTTATGGCTACTATGCTTTCGTCAAATTGCCTTGTATTTGCCGAAAGCGCAAGCCCGCTCGAAACCCTTACGATAAAGGATGCGGCAAAAAAAGCCATAGAAAATGATTGACCGCAAGGGATTTAGTTGGTATATTATTACATGTGCCAAATGACTGAAATGAATTCGTAAAAAGAATTGAAAAAAGTGGTTGACGCACAGCTCGACAGATGATATTATAACGAAGTCGCAATTTTAAAATAGTTAATCGA
>DMJQ01000140.1 GCA_003457065.1 Clostridiales bacterium | reverse complement strand
TCAAGAGAAATATAATCTCCTTCGTGGTAAGTTTCGCCTTTGATAGTCATTATCTTGCCGGCTTCGTCAACATGCACAGATTCACATCCTGCGACACAGCATTTTCCCATGCCTCTTGCAACAACCGCCGCATGAGAAGTCATACCGCCTCTTGATGTTAAAATACCCTTTGCTTTGTTCATTCCCTCAATGTCTTCGGGAGATGTTTCTTTTCTCACAAGTATCGCAGCTTCGCCTCGGTTTGCCGCATCAACCGCATCCTCGGCATTGAAGTAAATTTTCCCTGTAGCTGCTCCAGGTGATGCAGGCAGTCCTTTTGAGACTGGAATCGCTTTCTTAAGTTCTACAGGATCGAATTTAGGATGAAGAAGCTGGTCCAGTGATTTAGGGTCAACTCTCATAACTGCTTCTTTTTTAGTTATAAGTCCCTCGTCAACCATTTCAACGGCTGCTCTTAAAGCGGCATCCGTAGTTCTTTTTCCCGAACGTGTCTGCAGGAAGTACAATTTGCCCTGCTCAATTGTAAATTCAATGTCCTGCATATCTCTGTAGTGCTGTTCCAGCGTATGTGCTGCTTCAATAAACTGTTTATATATGTCAGGCATTACCTCGTTTAATTTATCAATTGCCAAAGGTGTTCTTATACCGGCAACGACATCTTCGCCCTGTGCGTTGATTAAAAATTCTCCGAATACCTTTTTTTCTCCTGTTGAAGGATTTCTTGTGAACGCAACTCCTGTGCCGCATGAGTCTCCCATGTTTCCGAATACCATTGATTGTACATTTACTGCTGTTCCTATGTCGTGAGGAATGTCATATAAATTTCTGTATGTTATGGCTCTCGGATTGTTCCATGATCTGAACACGGCCTCAACTGCCATTAAAAGCTGTTTTTCAGGTTCCTGAGGGAATTCCGTACCTGTTTCTTTTGCATAAATTTTTTTGAATTCCTGAACTATATATTTCAAATCATCTGAAGTGAGTTCAGTATCATATTTATATCCGTGTTTTTCTTTTGTGCCGTCAAGTATGTCATCAAATTTATCCTTTGGTATTCCTAACACCACATCACCAAACATCTGAATAAATCTTCTATAGCTGTCATAAGCAAAACGAAGGTTTTCGGTTTTTGCTGCCAGTCCTTCAACCGTGCTGTCATTCAGTCCGAGATTTAATATGGTGTCCATCATGCCCGGCATTGAAAATTTAGCTCCTGAACGTACCGACACAAGAAGTGGATTTTTAACGTCTCCGAATTTTTTTTCTGTTTGTTCTTCAAGTATTACCATACCTGATTTGATTTGGCTGATAATTTCATCAGTGAGTTTTTCTCCACGGACATAAAATTCCGTGCAGGCCTCTGTGGTTACAGTAAGGCCCGGAGGTACCGGAAGACCTATATTGGTCATCTCGCAAAGATTGGCTCCCTTTCCTCCTAATAAACTTTTTTGTGAAGCACTGCCTTCTTTAAATAAGTAAACCCATTTTTTGCTCATATTATCCTCCTATACTGTGAATCCTACTTATCCCGTTTTAAGGTCAATATATTATGTCTTGGGAATAGGTTATCCTGCCGCCTGTAAAATTGCTGCAGATGTTGATACAGCATAAATATATTAAATATAATATAGCATTCTGGAAAAAAAGTACAGAAGATTTTTTATAAATGAAAATAAAGTAATTAAAATAACTAAAACGATGAAAACAATTAAGATAATTAAAATAATTAAATTTTGACAAATTTATCTAAACATTATATAATCATTAGTAATTCAATATGGTGCAAAGAGGTAAAAATGAGATATTTAGATAAAATAAATTCACCAGAGGATTTAAGACTGTTAAATATAAATGAATTAAAGATACTCAGCAGTGAATTGAGAGAGTTCATAATCCAGAGCGTATCAAAGACCGGCGGACATCTGGCATCAAATCTTGGAGTGGTAGAATTGACAATTGCTCTTCATTATGCGTTCAATACTCCGGATGACAAAATACTGTGGGATGTGGGGCATCAGTCGTATATTCACAAGATACTTACAGGCAGAAAAGATCAGATGTCAACACTGAGGCAGTTAAACGGCTTAAGCGGGTTTCCCAAACGTTGTGAAAGTAATTATGACGTATTTGACACCGGCCACAGCAGCACATCCGTTTCGGCGGCAATCGGAATGGCAAGAGCAAGAGACTTAAAAAAAGAAAATTATGAAATAGTGGCGGTAATCGGTGACGGTGCGCTTACCGGAGGCATGTCATTTGAGGCATTAAATGATGCCGGAAGAAGCAATACAAAGCTCGTGGTGATTTTAAACGATAATGAAATGTCCATATCGCCCAATGTTGGTGCGCTTTCACATTATCTCAGAAAGCTCAGAACAGATACCAGGTATCTGGCGACAAAAAAAGACGTGGAAAAGCTTTTAAGCGAATTGCCCGTGGGCGGAGACAGACTAAAATCATTTTTAAAGAGAGCCAAGGACGGTATCAAAAAAATGGTTGTTCCGGGAATGCTCTTTGAAGAACTTGGCCTGACATATATGGGGCCTATAGACGGACATAATATCGAGGAGCTTTTAAATTCGTTTAAAACGGCAAAAAATATAGAAGGTCCCCTCATAATGCATGTAATAACCAAAAAAGGCAAAGGATATAAATATGCAGAGCAAAGACCAAATGAATTTCACGGTGTTTCTCCGTTTAATGTCATAACGGGAGAAAATCTTAAGAAGTCTTCAGTTCCTTCTTATTCAAAGGTTTTTGGCGATAAAATCTGTGAGATTGCAGAAAAGAATGAAAACGTGGTTGCAATCACAGCCGCAATGACTGACGGAACAGGATTGACCGGCTTCGAAAAAAAATTCCCTGACAGAATATTTGATGCAGGAATCGCAGAACAGCACGCTGTTACCATGGCGGCCGGGCTTGCGGTAAACGGAATGGTCCCCGTGGTTGCTCTTTATTCATCATTCCTGCAAAGAGCATATGATCAGGTTGTCCATGATGTGGCACTGCAAAATCTTCATGTTGTTTTGGCAATTGACAGAGCAGGTTTGGTCGGCAATGACGGAGAAACCCACCAGGGAGTATTCGATGAGGCATTTTTAACCCAGATACCAAACATGACTGTGATGGCTCCTTCGGATTACAGGGAATTTAAAAACATGATTGAATTTGCGGTAAATGAATATGACGGTCCTATTGCGTTAAGATACCCGAGAGGAAGCTCAAGCGGATATATAAATAACAGCGATACAAAGATAGAAAAGGGCAGAGGTGTTGTTGCCGCAGCCGGAAAAGATATTACAATCGCGGCATCCGGCAAAATGGTTACTACTGCCATGGAGGTCAGGGAAATACTAAAAAACACCGGAATGGACGCAGAGGTTTTAAACTTAAGGTTTATCAAGCCCTTAGATGAAAATATGATTTTAAAATCTGTCAATAAAACAAAAAGGGTAGTTATAATAGATGAAGCGTCTTCATACGGTGTAGCCGCAATGATAAAAAGCATTATTCCAAGGTCCGTGGATGTTTTACTTAAAACATTGCCGGATAAATTTATAAAACAAGGCTCCGTGGATGAGCTGCTGACAGAAAATAAATTAGACCCGCAGAGTATTGCTGATGATATAATAAATACAAAGATGAAATAAAACCTGACGNNACGGTTTTATCTGATTTAATGTATTTATTGAATCAGTGTGATGCAAGCCGATAAGCGGCTTGCTTTATGATATAATACAAGCATGGCGGAATCAATTTGTAGTGTCTGTTGATTGTCATATGCTTGATAAAATTTAAAACTGAAAGGGGATTTCAGATGTATAATTTTGATAAATTAATACAAAGAAGAGGAACAAACAGTTATAAATGGGATATGATCGCCCGCAAGTATAAAAATGACGAATTGCTTCCCATGTGGGTTGCGGACATGGATTTTGAAATTGCCCCGGAAATAGCCGAAGCAGTGAAAAAAAGAGCGGATCATTTGACATATGGTTACACGTATGCACCATATTCATTTTACGAAAGCATAATTAACTGGAATAAAAAGAGAAATGATTATGATTTAAAAAAAGAATGGATGAATGTTTCGATAGGTGTGGTTCCGTCTATAAAAGCAGCCATATACGGATTTACGGAAAAGGGTGACAAGGTTTTAATTCAGACACCTGTTTATCCTCCGTTTCATCATTCTGTAACAGCTGCAAAAAGAGAACTGGTAACAAGTTCATTAATATTTGACGGCGAGAAATTCAACATTGACTTTGATGATTTTGAAAATAAGATAAAATCAGGAGTAAAATTGTTTATTCTAAGCAATCCTCACAATCCGGTGGGAAGATTATGGACCAGGGAAGAGCTTGAAAAGATAGCTGATATTTGCTATGACAACAACGTGAAGATAGTGTCTGATGAAATTCATTCGGATGTTATTTTTAGGGGAAATAAACATACTGTTTTCAGCACCGTATCAGAAAAGGCAGGAAAAATATCAATCATATGTGCGGCACCAAGCAAGACATTTAATATAGCCGGACTTTCAACATCTTATATTATAGTGGAAAATGAAGTGATAAGAAAACAAATGTGGGATGCCATGGATTTCATGGGAATTTCATCTGTCAACCTTTTCGGTTTGACGGCTGGAGAAGCCGCATATATCCACGGTGAAAAATGGCTTGACGAAATGCTTGAGTATGTGGAAGGAAACGCAGATTTTGTCTGTGAATACATAGATGAAAAACTTCCTAAAATAAAAGCATACAAAGCGCAGTCAACATATCTCATGTGGCTTGATTTCAGGAAATACGGCATGACACAGACCGAGCTTACGGATAAGCTTATTAATGAGGCACAGGTGGTGCTTAACAGCGGTGCCGATTTTGGCGAGGAAGGAATTGGTTTTATGAGGCTGAATATAGGATGCCCGAGATCAATGGTTAAGCAATGCCTTGACCGAATATGCGAAGCATTTAAGTAAAAAAACTAATTTTTTAGGATTTTCTGTTTCGTTGCTTTCATTTGACATATTACAATGAGGATATCACATCCCCTGCCTTTGTTGTAACAGTGGTTGAAAATAATAAAATAAAAACTAAAAAATATTATTTCCTATTGAAATTTTAAGCATAATACTTTAATATTATTATATAATCAAAAAATTTTACATATGACTTTAACTGATTAAAGATATGATTCTAAATCAAAAGAAAAGGTAAGGGGATTTGATGATGAATAAAGTAGAAATAGTTATTGGTGATAAAAAGTATAATGTCAAAACTGATGAAAGTCCCGAATACGTTCAACATATAGAAACTGTTATAAACGAGCAGATTAACATAATAGCAAACTCAAATAAAAGATTTAATGAAATGGACAAATTGATATTGTCCTCATTTGTTATAGTTGACAAATATATTAAGCTTAAAAATGAGGTCAATGATTATAAAAAAGAAATATGCGATGAGATACAGCTTTTAAAAGAGGAAAAAGAGAAGGCTCTCCAGGACAAGGAAGATGCTGTTTCCAAGTCATCGGAAGCTGTACTCGAAAAGGAACGATTCAGGGAAAAACTGCTTGCAAGAGACAATGACAGAGAATATTTGAATTCCCAGATAGCTAAATTACAGGATAAAATCAATGAGCAGGATCAGCAGCTTTTAAAAAGCGAAATGCTCATCAATGAGTTGAAGAGCAAAAATGAAGGACTGGAAGAAACATGCGAAGAGCTCAGAAACGAACGTGAAAACTTCACGAAAGAGTTGAGTTTTATGAACAATACAAAAAGCAGCCTGAACGGCAGAATTTCCAAACTTCAGCTGAAACTCAACGAAAGGGAGCAGACTGTAGCACAGCTTGAAAAAAACATACGCGAGCTAAAAGGCTCTAATGAGGATAAAACGCAGAAATTATACAACATCAGTGACGAGCAGCAAAAATTGAGTTTAATAATCGAATCAAAGCAAAAAGATATTGATTCGCTGAACAACAAGATAATTGCACTGCAGAATAAAATAAACGAGAAAGACGAAATTATAAGCAATAAAGATAAAACCGCTGCGGAATACAAAGATAACGCAGAGGAATTAAAGAAAAAATATAACAGTATAAATGATGAAAAGGAAAAATATCTGGAAGAACTGTTGGTAATAAATAATGACAAGGAAAATTTAATTAACAGCATAAATGAACTTCAGGAAAAATTAAATCGAAAAGAAGCTGAGAATTTTCAGAATCAGCTGGAAATTGACAAGCTGAAAAAAGACAACACGGAATTGTTGGAACTTCTTGAAGAGGAAACATCTGTCCAGAGCTGATAAGGAACGCACTTGCGTTCTTTTTTAAAAAACAGGAGAAAATATGAAGCAAAAAACAGAACTATTGGCGCCAGCAGGAAGCATCGAGTCATTTTACGCTGCGGTTAACAGCGGAGCAGATTCGGTGTATCTTGGCGGTAAGCTTTTTAACGCAAGGCGTAATTCACAAAATTTTGACAACGAGGAAATGAAGCACATAATTTCATATGCACACAATAAGAATGTGAAGGTATATGCAACTCTTAACATTGTATTGAAGGATACCGAAGTTGTAGATGCGTTGAATTATGCTTTGTTTTTGTATGAAAATGATGTAGACGCGGTAATTGTGCAGGACTTGGGAATGCTTTACCTGATCAGAAAATTTATTCCGGGACTGCCGGTGAACATAAGCACTCAGGCGGCAGTGTATGACGAGTACGGCGTTAAGTTTTTTGAACATTACGATGTGAGTAAGGTTATAATGGCAAGAGAAATGTCATTGGAGCAGCTAAAAGAAACAGTAAAAAATACTGATACCGATTTGGAAATATTCATTCACGGAGCTCTTTGCGCTTGCTATTCTGGGCAGTGCTACATGTCGAGCTTTTTAGGCGGAAGAAGCGGAAACAGGGGAAAATGCGCACAGCCGTGCAGACTCAGCTACAGCTTTTATGACAGGGAAAAGGATGAGCTGAATGATAGCCTTGAAGCTTTTCCTGTATTGAGCCTTAAAGATTTTATTGGCGGAGAAACAATAAATGAGCTTATAGATGCAGGCATTACGACATTTAAAATTGAGGGAAGAATGAAAGGTCCCGAATATACTTCGGCAGTGGTGGAATATTACCGAAAGGTAATTGATAATTATTATGCTGAGGAGAAATCAGGCCTTGGAGAACTGGAAGAAAGAGCTATTGCAACTTTCAGCAGGGGATACACAAATGCATATTTAAAACCATCCAAGGATGATGAAATGTTTGCGAGAACAAGCTCCGGAGTAAAAGGCAGCAGCATTGATGAAATCCGTGAGGAAACAAAGGATAAAATCCGGGAATTTTCCGGATTCAGAAGAAATAAACTTAACTTTGATTTAACATTGAAGGTAGGGGAACAAGCAGTTTTAAAAGCGATGGACGGAAAAAATACAGTTGTTGTAAAAAGTGAAGAGGCATGTGAAACAAGTCTTAAGAATGCGGCAACGGACGAAATGATACAGGAACAGCTTGGAAAGCTGGGGAACTCAATTTATGAGCTTGATACTTTAAATATTTATAAGGAAGAAAATGTGTTTATAAGGAAAAGCACATTGAACCAATTGAGAAGAGACGCATCCGATTTGCTTTATGAAAAAGGTTCTGTTCATTATAACAGGCCTGAATCGGCAAAAGTTACGGCAGATTCGGCATTTCCTTCTGCTGTATCAAAAAAAGAAGTTAAGCCGTCCATAAGCTTAAAAATAAACAGCGACGATGAGATTTATCTTGCTGACAGAATAAAGGTCAAAAGATTGTATGTTCCGTATGATTTGAATATGGAATCGGTTAAAAACATTGATGTTGAGGAAAAATATCTGTATCTGCCGAACATAGTCTCAAAAGAGCAGTATGATATTTTTAAGAAAAATATGAAGCAGTACGAGGAAATATTTGACGGTGTCCTGGTGAACAATGCGGGAAGCTTTTATTTCTTCAGTGAAAACAGCAGTCTTAAGCTTCACTGCGGACCGTTTTTCAACATCATCAATTCTTTTTCCGCCAGCCTTTTGAAAGAGCGTGGTGCGGAAGGATTTACGTTTTCTGTTGAAGCAAACATAAGAGACATGGAAAGCATGAGGAATTCTACAATGAAGACGGAAATCACAGCTCATGAATACGTGCAGCTCATGGTTATGAAGAACTGTCCCATGTCACTGATGAAGAACTGTAAAAACATGCAGGACTGCAATGTATGCTCCTACAGAAACAAATATTCCTTAAAGGACAGAAAAGGTGTTTATTTTAACGTTGAAAGAGAACACCGGCTCACTCACATTTATAACTCCGTGCCGCTGTCCGTTATAGGCAAAACTGAAGATTTCGTACGTCTAAATATAGAATATTTTCTCATAGATACCAAGTGGCTCGAAAGTCCAGAGGAAGTAATTGATACTTTGTACTGCGAAATAAACGGAGTGAGAACCCTGAACATATTAAAGGAAAATAACTTCACAAGAGGCCACTATTTTAAGAACATATTGTAACAGTGGTCGGCAATGAGTGAATGTTCGGGAACAATTGTAGAAGGAAAGGTAATTATGAAGCAAAAATCAAAGTCAGTTTTGGAATTTGATAAGATAATTGAAAGGCTTTCAGAATTTGCAGAAACATCAAACGGCAAAAAAGAGACGAGAAGGCTTGATGTGTCTTCTGACCCGGATGGTGTAAGGCATAAACAGAAACAAACAGCGGAAGCTCTTTCAATCATAATAGAAAAAGGAAATCCTCCGCTGGGAGGAATAACAGATATAAAGGAATACGTAAAAAGAGGATCTGTGGGGGGAATTATTTCCCTGAGAGGTCTGTTAAACTGTGCCGATACATTGAGGGCGGCAAGACTTGTCAAGAACTATGTGCTGTTAAACAACAGAGAAGAGCGCAGCTACGAAATGCTGGAGGAATTGTGTTCGGGAATTTATTCTGACAAGGAAATTGAAGATAAAATATACGACGTAATAATCAGCGAGGAAGAAATTGCCGATGATGCAAGCCCTGAATTAAAACGCATAAGAAGAGAAATTCAAATCAAGCAAAACTCAATAAAAAATAAAATAAATCAAATCGTGAACTCCTCTGCCATGCAGAAATTCCTGCAGGAGAATATAGTTACCATGAGAAACGACAGATATGTAATACCTGTCAGAAAAGAATACAGAAGCATGGTAAAGGGAATTATTCACGATCAGTCGGCAACAGGCTCAACATTATTCATTGAGCCTACGGCTATTGTTGAAATGACAAATGATATATCAGGATTAAAGGTTGAAGAAAAAAAGGAAGTTGAAAGAATACTTTTAGAACTGAGCGGGATGATTGGAGACATTGATTCCGATATGCTTTCCAACCAGGAAATTTTAACCGAGCTTGATTTTATATTTGCCAAAGGTAAGTATGCCATAAGCATTAACGGAATTGAACCGAAAGTCAATGACAGGGGATATATAAGGATTACAAAAGGCAGACATCCGCTCATAGATCCTAATGTGGTTGTCCCTATCGACGCACTGCTTGGAGATGAATTTACCACATTGATTATCACGGGGCCGAATACGGGAGGTAAGACTGTTTCATTAAAAACTCTGGGACTCTTTACACTCATGGGAATGGCGGGACTGCACCTGCCTGCCGAATACGGCACTGAGATATCTGTTTTCAGCGCGGTCTATGCGGATATAGGAGACGAGCAGAGCATTGAGCAGAGTCTGAGCACATTTTCATCACACATGACCAATATAGTTAAAATTATGAAAGAGGTGGATGAAAAGTCCTTTGTGCTGTTTGATGAGCTGGGAGCGGGAACAGACCCGACAGAAGGTGCGGCTTTGGCAATATCCATACTCGATACTCTGCATGAAAGAAAAATTGTAACAGCTGCCACTACTCNNCAATCAGGCGATAATAGATAAAGCAAAGAGAACCATCGAGACTGATAAGGTTGAATTTGAAGATGCATTGAAACAGATAGAAGAGAACCGTATTTACATTGAAGAAAAGAAGCGTGAAATTGACAGGTTAAACGAAGAAAGCCAGAAAAAGCATTCAAGCTTTATTGACAAAGAAAGAAAGTCGCTTGAAAAAAGCGAAAAGATGATTGATGAAGCCAATTATGAGGCGAGAAAAATAGTTGAGAGTGCTCAAAGAGAAGCTTCGGAAATCATTAAGGAACTCAGAAAATTAAGTGCGAACATGGACAAAGACAAAGTCCGCCGCATTAATGAATTAAGACAGAGCTTAAATGAAAAAACAAAGGAATTCGAAGAAAATCAATACTCAGAGGATATTTACAACCAGGATAATTATGATGAGGATACACCTTTGGAAAACGGAGATTCCGTGCTGGTGCGAAGCCTGAATCAAAAAGGATATATCATATCAGATGTGGATAATTCTCAGAATGTTATGGTTCAAATAGGACTTTTGAAGATGAAGGTTAAAAAATCAGATCTGGTTAAAATAAAATCAGAAGAGGAAAAAAAGCAAAAAACAAATACCTCACGAATGATAAAACTGAAAACTTCATCAATAAATCCTGTAATTGATTTAAGAGGTTTAACTCTTGACGAAGCACTTCTCGAACTTGATAAATATTTGGATGATGCTTTCATGTCAAATTTAAACGAAGTCCAGATAATTCACGGAAAAGGCACGGGAGTACTGAGAGAGGGAGTAACCCAGTTTTTGAAGAAGCATAAGCATGTGAAGCAGTCAAGACTTGGTACATTCAATGAAGGCGGTGACGGAGTCACAATAGTTACATTTAAATAATATTATGAGGCAGGAGGCAGCCTTAAAATGGGTGATGAGGATAAACGAGACCGGCTTAAAGAAGAAATTTTTTCATATAAAGTGACGAAGGACAAAAAAGTATTTATTTCCTGGAACGGAAAACAGGTGATGATACTGAAGGGCAAAGAAAGCAAAAAGTTTTTATCTAAAATTGCGGGTGCAGGTGAATATGAAGCACAGCTTATAATGGCTAAAATAACCGGCAATTTTAAACGGGGAAATGAAAAGCAAATAAAGCGGTTTTAATAAATTACACGGCGATAAGGTACGCCGTGTAATTTTTGCCTTTATACGAATACATTGATTAAGTCAAATGCACTTCCTTTGTGGCGATATTTTCATTGAAAATACGATCGTGCTCAACGAAAATCATGGTTGGCTCAAATTCATTTATCAGTTCCTCAATTTGAATTCTTGAATACACATCAATGAAATTCAGAGGTTCATCCCATATATAAATATGGGAGCTTTGAGACAGGCTTTTGGCAATCAATACTTTCTTTTTCTGACCTTCGCTTAATTCCTCCAGATTTTTAGAAAAATCATAAGAATCCATATCAAGCTTAGCCAGCAATGTTCTGAATATGCTTTCATTAATATTTTCGGTTATTATGAAATCAGAAAATGAACCGTTTAAAAATGACGTGTCCTGAGGAACATATGAAATATTCAAATTGCTTCCTATATTTACGGTTCCTCGGTAATTTTCATTTTTGCCTACCAGTATTTTTAATATAGTGGACTTGCCGGAGCCGTTTTTTCCCCTTAATGCAATTCTGTCCCCTTGATTTATCGTGAAGCTTACATTGTTTAAAATTGTTCTTTCTCCATAGCTTACTGAAAGATTGTCAACATTTATCAGTGTATCTTTATGATAAGCCGAAGGAATTACTTTTAAAGAGTCATATTTTTCAATGTTCTTAAGCAGTTTTCTCTTTTCGTTCAGAGAATTCTCTTTGCGCAGCTCAATGGATTTTGCACGCTTCATCATTTTGGCAGCTTTGTGGCCTATATAACCTCTGTCCGGCGAATGCTCGCCGATTTTAGATTTTTCAACTTTGTCGCTCCAGCCGGCGGTGCGCCTGAAGGCAGTTTCAAGCTGGTTAATTTCTTTTTTAAGCTTATCGTTCTGACTGATTTCATAATTGTCCTGTCGGTCCTTGTTTTCCTGCCAGCTGGAGAAGTTTCCTTTTTGAACCTCAATGTTGTTTTTATTTATTGAGAGTATGTGGTCGACCGTTCTGTCAAGAAAATATCTGTCGTGAGATACCATTACCATAGTTCCATTATATGCATTCAGATATTCTTCAAGCCACTCAACCGATTTAATATCCAGATGGTTTGAAGGCTCGTCAAGGAGCAGTACCTCCGGCTCCTCCAACAGTATCTTGCCCAAAATTATTCTTGTTTTTTCTCCGCCGCTCAGCTTGTTGAATTGTCTTTTCTGCATGTCCTCGGATATTTCAAGCCCATGCATTATTCTATTCAATTTTTCCTTTGTACTGTACCCACCCGCTAACTCATAGGAATCATGCAATGAGCTGTATTTGCTTACGGCAGCCTTAAGCTCATCGCCTTTTAAGCTGTCAAATGACTTTTCAAGCTGCTCCATTTGAATCCTTATTTCATCTAATTGGCTGAAAGCTTCATTTAAAACATCAAGCACCGTATTCTCATCGTCATAACTCGGAATCTGCTCCAGGTAGCCTATAGTCAATCCCTTTCGCTTATTCACCAGGCCGCCCTGATAATTTTCGCAACCTGCCAGAATTTTCATCAACGTTGTTTTTCCGGTACCGTTTCGTCCTATTAACCCTATTTTATCCTTTGTCTTAACATCAAAGGTTACATTTTCAAATAATTTATCACCGCCAAATGACTTGGCCAAGCTGCTTACACCTATTTCTATCATCTTTATTCCTCACATATATCGCCGTTGCCCTTGCTGTCCATCGTACAGATGTATTATGGTCGCGTGGGATGCGGCAAATTTGTCAGTTCACTATCATTCGCACAAATCTGGTATTATATGTTTAACCTGCCAACCGTCTATCAGAAAATCTCTAAAAAATATGGTTGCAACATACAAAAATACCTGTGGAACCGTCGTACCACAGGCAATACCTGCATTTATATTTTACTATACGTTAAAATCTTTGTCAAACAGAAAATCTTGAACTTATTTTAATTTATTTTGTCTTTATTGCGGAATTTATTATCAAATTTATTTTTTATCCGAATCTTTATTTGATTTCTTTTCTTTATCTAAATATGATTTTTCTTTTTTTGTTTTCTCTTTTCCGGATTCTTCATTTTTCTTGTAATCCTCTTTATATTTCTCTTTATCTTCCTTATTATATGCCTTATCTTCTTTTGATTCCTGTTTTGTTTCCTGCTTTTCTTCTTTAGTGTATTTCTTTGTTTCTTTCATTATATCCTGAACCGGTTTATCAAGCCAGCATTTAAATTCATCATCCCCGAAAGTATGACCGGCGCTTTTAGCGCTTGTCTGAAGTTTTTCAACCAGGTTCCATTTACCGGGAGTCACTCCGTTATTTTTTGCTTTGCTCACATCATCCTGTCTAACTTCTATCACTTCAACCCTGAATTTATTTTTCGGATACCTTCCGGTTTTTTTTATTTCTTTTGAAGCTTCTTTTGATTGTTCCCCTGCTTTTTCTTCATCTTTTTCGATTTCTTTATCTGTTTCAATTTCTTCTTTTTTATCTTCGACGTCCTTGGATTTTATCTGTTCATCTTTTACTTCCGACCCTGATGATTTTTCTGGTTCAACCGTTTCTTTTGTTTTTTCCTCTGCAGCTGCAGAAATTGTTTCTTCGCTTTCCTTACCCTGTTTAACTTCTTTTCCCTTGAAAGCTACCTCTTCTTCAATAGCAGACCTTAAAGATGCCGCAAGCTCATCTGTTTTCTTCTGGCTTTTGCTTGATGCGGCAACTACAACACCGCCTTCTTTTCCCTCAATAATATATCCCTGATCCTTTAACTCAACTAAAACATTCTTAACCGCATCATTGATTTCTTTGTTTTTAAGCTCCGCGGTTCCTATTTTTTCAACAACTTTTTCTCCGTCGTTATTAACCGCATTTACATTTAAAACACGATCAAACCTGTTTATTAAAAATTCAAAGGATGGATTAATATCAAGGCTTACATACGAATATGGAGTAAAATATGCCCACGCCGGAGTGACAAGCAGCATTATTGCTGCGGCTGCCGAAACTGCCATTTTTATGTACTTGCTGTTATTTTTTAATGTTATTTCCTGTCCGATGGCATAATCTCTGTTTTTAATCTTTGATATTCTGCCGTCTTCTGACAGGACCGCTGCAACACTGCCCTTAATTTCGACTACTACTGCTTTCATTTTTCCAACTCCTCACGAATATATCGCATATAGCCTGCAAGATACGGATAATCCCCGGACATTATCTCTACCGCCGCTATTATATATTTTCGATGACGCTCCAATAATTTACGAGGTACTTTTGTGCTTTTTTCAATTAAATTTAAGGGTAACTGCCTTTTTACTTTCATTTCGCTTATCAATATAGGATTATTTAGCATGAATGCCACAACCTTGGCACATGACCTTTTGGTTTTATGCGCCTTTGGAGAACAAGCAGCCAAATCCATAAATGAAAAACCATATCCCAAAAAAATCTCATTTATAAGAAATATCTCCATTTTTAGAGAATTATCTGCTTCTGCCGAAACTTTCTTGGCTATTTCCGACTGCATAGGATAATCATCTTCTTCCTCTGCATCAGATTCGAAGAGAGACGGCTTGACCAATATTTCCGGAGCGTACCTTGACTTACTTCTTATGTAATCTATAATGCGCCTTNNCTAACTCCGCAAAATTTAAAAAGCTGCCCTTTTCTGAAGAATAGCTTTTTACTGCTTCAGTGAAGGCCGCCAGTGCAATTGACCATTCATCGTCACTCTTGGAAATATAGCTGCGAGCTGCCGCGGATGCGCATTTCAATATAAAATTTTCATATTGAGTTATTAGTTTATTCATTGAATTTTCATCATCTTTGGCATTCACTGCCAATATGTCTAACTCACCCACAAGTTCACCTCTTAATACAATTACCATTTATTATATCACCATAATTTTTCTATTACAATATAGATGTGTTTCCAAATTTTCGCATATTAAATCCTGAAATCCCTAAAACTTTAATAAAGGTGTTGATAATGTCTCACTTATATATTATAATAATCCTATCGTTTATAACTTTATATTATAGTATGGGGGCGTAGCGCAGATGGGAGCGTGTCTGAATGGCATTCAGAAGGTCAGGGGTTCGATCCCCCTCGTCTCCACCACAGAATTCCGAATACGAACCTCAGAAGGGTTCGTATTTTTAATGCTCCGTTCCACCAAAGAGACATAATTTCCCCCTAAGGGAACGGTATGTCTTTTTTTATAAAGAGTGGTATGATGGATTTAATTCACGCAGATTCATCAGAATTTATCGGACTGTATTGAACTGCGGAACAATTACATTATCGGAGGTAACTCAAGTGAAATATCAAGGTGTATGTATAGCTGTGAA
Organism: Clostridiales bacterium; assembly: GCA_003457065.1. Lineage (GTDB taxonomy): Bacteria > Bacillota > Clostridia > Tissierellales > Sedimentibacteraceae > Sedimentibacter. Next base: position 8,623 of record DMJQ01000140.1, on the reverse strand, counting down.
AGATGTAACCCTTTCCAAAAAGTTTTATCAGGATCTATTTGAGCTTGAGGTATTTCAAGACTATGGCATAAACGTCTCCTTTGGCGGATTATCATTACAACAGGAATTTGATTGGCTGTTGAATATTCCGAAGGAAAGTGTATTAAAAGAACCCCATAATATGGAACTGTACTTTGAGGAAGACGAATTTGATAACTTTATTGCGAAGTTAGAGCAGCGCAACGACATTAGGTATCTGAGAGAAGGCGTTAAAGAAGCGGGATGGGGACAACGCTCCATACGTTTTTATGATCTGGATAANNGAATAGTGTCTAACTGCGCCATAATCAATTTACCCCTATTTTTTCCATGTCAAAGTTGCATGTCCAGCATATATTAATGATGTGTATTTATGTTTGATATAACTTACAGCCTCTGCTGATTAACAACAAGTATTGCATAAGAATGTATAACCATGCAATATCAAAATGCAAAAAAGTAAAACCGCACCGGATATTAGTAATGTATTGCTCCGCATTGAGGGAAAATTAAACACATCACTTAAAATTGACAAAGAAATATAAAAATGAGTTCACATAATATGTTTAATTACAATATTGCATTCCGTGAGGTGAAGTATGAAAAAAGAACAGTTGATAGGAATTGAAAACTACATGAGATCATGTATGGCTGACAGTGCTCACGACAAGGAGCACATTTACCGTGTACTTTACACTGCATTAGACATCGCACAATATGAGAACAATGTTAATATTGATGTTTTAGTTACCGCCTGCCTTTTGCATGATATAGGGCGTCAGGAGCAGTTTGATAATCCTGAGCTTTGTCATGCGAAAGTTGGCGGCGAAAAAGCATATCATTTCCTGATACGAAACAAGTTTGATGAAAAATTTGCTTCTAAAGTAAAAGACTGCATTAAAACTCACAGATATCGTGCTGATGAACCGCCCTGTTCTCTTGAAGCAAAAATTTTATTTGATGCCGATAAAATTGATGTAACAGGAGTTATTGGAATCGCCAGGACAATTTTGTACGAAGGTCATATCGGCGAACCTTTGTACTCTCTGTTGCCTGATGGGCAAGTGTCTGACGGTACAAATGATTCAACTCCGTCTTTTTTTCAGGAATATAAATATAAACTTGAAAATTTATATGATAAGTTTTATACTAAACGCGCCACCTGTATAGCAAAAGCAAGGCAGGCTTCTGCCGCTTCATTTTACAAAAATATTGTAGAGGAAGTTTCTTTTTCATACTCTGACGGCCAGAAACTGCTTGACAATTATATTCATTCATAACAGCTCTTTTTTGAAAACAAAATGCAGGTAAGAACCTGCACTTTTGTTTTATTATTTTAATATTTTTTTCAGCAGACTATCAAAGTTTCTGTAGGATATTAATTCTATTTCTTTCTGTGTGTATCTGCGCTCTTTCATCCGATTAATGAGATTTGATATATCCCCTTCGGTTGATAGACCATTTACAGTGATGGAATTTGTCCTCGGATCAGGCAGCCCAACATATGATGCAGGCAAAAAATCACAGAAATCAAATCCAAATCCTATGTGCTCCACACCTATTACATCCTTCATATAATTAATATGGTCAATTAAGTTGTCTATTTCATGTTTGTCTTCATCATCATTTACAAATGCACTACAGGCATTAACGCATACCAAACCGCCGCTTTTAGCAACGGCCATCAATTGCTGGTCGTCCAGGTTCCTTTTAACGTTTGCAAATCTCCTGGCATTTGAATGAGATGCTATTATAGGCCCTGACGCTATTTGTACCACATCCCAGAAAGATTTCTCATTCAAATGAGATACATCCAGAAGTATACCTAACTCCTCTATTTTCTCAATTGCTTTTCGTCCTAAATCTGTAACGCCGTTAACATCATCATCCACCCCGGAGGCCAGCATGTTTCTTTCATTCCAAGTAAGAGATGCATGCCTCAACCCTATATCTTTATAAAAAGATTCTATCAGACGGATGTTATCTTCAATATTTGCCAGGCCTTCCATGCCGACTAAAATGTTTATTTTATTTTCACGAAGCCCTTTTTCAAAATCTTTATATTCCCTGACTATATTCAATATATCCGATGCTTCATCGAATTCATCCTGCATGGATTTTATAATCTGCCTTGTTCTTTCTTTTGGATTGCTAAGATGCTCAGGATCAGTCCAGATTACCCATATGGCGCCCTTTACTCCTGATTTTAAAAAATTTTCATAATGATGTTTCCTAAAAACATCTTTCTCTCCGTTTAATCTTCTTAAATTAATATCAGATAGCATGTCCGAATGTGCGTTGAATATCATTATCAGTCCTTCCTCCTATCTACATCGGCTGCTTGGTTTAAAGCAATATATTTCCCACTATAATACCAAAATAATTACCTATGATATATCCAAACACCGCTACCAGAACGGAAGGTCCAACTAAAGGCGTCCATCCTTTGGCACTTGCCATGGCAGGAGCGGTTGCAGGTCCTCCTATATTCGCATTGGAAGCAATAATGGCTTCTTCCAGATTAAATTTGAAAATTTTAGCTCCGATGAATATTACCAGCATATTTATTGCCACCACAATGCCGCAGAATATTAAAAGCAGCGGAGCTTTAAAAATTATTTGTGATATAGATGCAGGCACACCTATTACCGCCATAAAAATAGCCATAAAAAACATTCCTATTTCCTGAGCGCCTCTCAGTGAGGAGAAAAATTCTGATTTAAATGTTGCCAGCAGCATTGTCAACGTTGTCAATATCAAATACATATTGCCGAACAGTGAATTTAATATATTTAAGAAAACATTACCGGTTGGTATAATCCTTGAAAAAAGATCTGCACATTCCTTGGATATTGCGACAATAATAAATGAACTGGCAATAACGAGCGAAATATCCTTAAGTGTAATTTCAGTTGCTTTTGATGAATTTGTATCTTGTGATTGAGATAATGAAGCCGTCATTTTTGAACCTTCAATTTCATCAACCAGCGGATGTGAAAAATGTTTCCTGAAAAACGGCATTGATGGTATTGCCAATAGTACAAAGAAGTACAATGCCATTATTAAGTTATCTGCTACTGTGGCAGAAGCGATAATTTCGCTGGGTGCATTAAAGGCATCGGATAAAGCAACAAAATTCACACCACCGCCTATGTATGATCCGGTCATTATCGTTGCTACATATCCCAGATCTGGTACATATTTATGCAAAGCAAAATATCCGATTAAAGCACCTAAAACGGTACCAACTGCTCCAATAATAAAAATTCCGAGCAATCTTCCGCTGTTTTTCCAGATTTTTTTCATATTACAGTTAAACAAAAGCATGGGAATAGCTAAGGGAATAATGTAACCCCACACTGTATCATATACCGGAGATTCGGTAGGAATAATACGAAGATTAGATAAAATAAGGGCTCCCGACAATGCGATAATAGAACTTGTAACTTTCGTCGCCCATTTATACCTTTCTTCCAAATAAATGCTCAGTGCAGCCAATCCGGTTAAAACAGCCCATAGTATCCATGTCTGTTCAGGTTTTATAAAACTTTCCATTGTAATACCTCCTGTTTTTATATTTTTATTTAACATAAGTATATAGCAAAAATTAAAAAAGTCAATATATTAAATTTTTCATCAATATATTTAAATTTTAATTTGTATATTTTTACGTAAAAAAATGATATAATAGCATATAAATAACTTCGGGAGGTAATTATGACCGAGATAGGACCTAAAATAAGGAAATTAAGAAAGTTAAGAAATTTAAGCATAGCGGAACTATCTGAAATGTCAGGTTTAAGCACGGGACTAATCAGCCAGATTGAGAGAGATAAAGTAGTTCCTTCAGTTGTTGCCATGTTGAAGATAGTTAATGCTCTTGGCGTAACCATGGGATACTTTTTTGATGACAAAAAAGATGCACCCGCACTTATAAGGAAAAATGAAAGACGTATCTTTATTACTAATGACACTTCAAGAATATATGAATTTCTGACTCCTAATTACGACAAAAAAATTGAATTTATTTTAATAAAATTGAATGATTGTACACATAATTCTGAAGAAGCCATATCACATGAAGGTGAAGAATGCGGCTATGTAATAAAGGGAAGCATGGTTGTTATGATTGGAGAAAAAAGGTATATTTTACATGAAGGAGACAGTATATACTTTGACAGCTCAATGCCTCATGTATATGAAAGCTATGATGAAAATGAATGTATCTCCGTATGGGCCATGACACCGCCCAACTGGTAAATTTCGTTGTAACTGAAAGTTCCGGTAACTTATTCATTAAATTTTTACCAACTTATAAATTCCTATAGATAATTATACTGAATTTGCCTTGTATTGCTAAAACAAGGCAGCTTCCTCGGTTTCGTCTCATATTATTACCGACGCCTGAGGAAGCTGTTACAATTAGTTTTTTATTAAAAATTTTAGAATTCTTTTTTTCCGTATATTGAAACAGAAATTAAAACTGATGCCGCAAAAGCTGCAATTCCAATTACCGGCAGAAAATATATGAATGCCTTTGCCGACTTCTCATCCTGTAATGTAAAACCAAGCTTTGAAAGCACCACCATGGCTGCAGTCGGAGCAAGCAGCACCATCATCATGAAAATTCGCCCTTTTTCAACTCCGAATTTAAAAATAACCGGAAATATAACAGACATTATAATTATTCCCAATGCAAAAATTCCCAAGTTAGTCATAATAACTTCAAAGATTGAACTGCCTCCTAACACTAAATTGATCACCAAGGTTATAATAAATGCTGCACATAAGAAAATCATGCCAAAAATATACCTGCTCAGTACCAAGTCTTTTCTTGAAATCGGCATAGTTAGAGCATATCTGTCCCAGTTGTTTTTTTCGTCATATGCCATTGATGTTATTGGCATTATTGCAGCAAACACTGTTATCATTGACCCAAACATGGCAAAGTCTTTACTTGCAATACCAAGTATAAAATAAAATATCATAAGTATTAAATATACTTTTGAATGTCTCTTAAGATTTAAAAAATCTTTTAATAAAAGTCCCGTCATTGTAACTTCTCCTTTATGTGAAATAACATTATATCTTCTATATTAGCCTTATCCACTACATAATCTCCTTTGATTTCATTCTTAAGCACCAGGGCTTCAATTCCAAATTTGTTTTTTCTTATTCCCATGACTACCTTAGAATTTATTTTTTCAAGCTCATCTTCTGAACATTTCAAAATTCCGTAATTATTGAGCAGATCGTCTTTTTCTTCAGAAAATATGATTTTTCCTTTATGGATAAAAGTAATGTAGTCACAAATCTTCTCTAAATCGCTTATTATGTGGGATGATATAAAAATCGAATGATTTTCATCCTGTATAAAATCCATGAATATATCGAGAATTTCTTCTCTGACAACAGGATCCAGTCCGCTTGTGGCTTCATCCAGTATCAATATCTCAGAATCATGAGAGAGTGCAGCCGCTATTGACAGCTTCATCTTCATTCCTCTTGAATATTCTTTTATTGTTTTGCTGTTTGAAATCAAAAATTCCCTCAACAGCTCGTTAAATTTATCTTCATCCCATGTCTTATATACCTTTTTCATTATCTTATTAATTTCCACGGCACTTAAGTTTTCGGGAAAACATGATTCATCCATAACAACACCGATGTTTTCCTTGATGGATTTCAGATCCTTTTTATTATCTCTGCCTAAAATCGTAATTGTTCCTTCGTCGCGGTTTATTAAATCCATAATGAGCTTTATTGTAGTGCTTTTACCTGCTCCGTTTTCTCCGATAAAACCCATTATAACCCCTTTAGGCAAATTTATATTGATATGATCCAACTTGAAATCCTTATATTCTTTTGTTACATTTTCCAGTTTTAATGCATATTCCATACTATTCTCCTCCATATATCAAAGTCATCATTTCAATCAGTTCATCCAGCTTTACTCCGCAGCTGCCGGCAAGCTCTGCCACCGCCTGCATGTGATTTTCTATTTCTTTAAGCTGATGTTCTTTTATTAATTCCAGATTCTTTCTTGCAACAAAACTTCCTTTTCCGGTCACAGAAAAAATAAACCCTTCTTTTTCAAGCTCATCATATGCACGTTTTGTTGTAATTACACTGATTCTCAGTTCCTTTGCCAAAAGCCTCATGGAAGGAAGCGCATCGCCTTCATTCAGTTCTCCCGAAATAATCATTGCTTTTATCTGCAAAACAATTTGTTCATAAATAGGTTGACCTCTTGAATTACTTATTATAATATTCATCTTTACCACCATTGTAATATTGTATATATTCATTATATACAATATAGCCACCTTGTCAATAAAAAATTAATTTATTTTTACAAAAGAATAAGGGCTGCTGCAAAGCAAATCGTACCATCCTTAGTGACAGCACAATGCTGACAACCATTGACAGTTTAACTGCTAATGCAGCAGCCCTTTAACAGAGCCGCTATTTTATGCGGATTTATTTTATTTTTGATTTTTATCGTGGATTATTTTTAATCCTTTAAATAAAAGCTGAGGATCATATACATCAATCATATTTGTTTCATCGAATATCATTCTCCCAAGGCCTCCGGTTGCCACAACATTCATTTTTTTAAGATTCATTTCTTCCTTTATTTTTTTGATGATATACTCAACCTGCCCGATATATCCGTAAACCAAACCTGCCTGAATGCTTGTAATTGTATTTTTGGCAAGAATTGAATCTGGTTTTTTGATTTCAACACTCGGAAGCTGAGCAGTCCTTTGCCACAAAGCATCTGCCGAAATCTGAATTCCTGGTGAAGTAATGCCATACTTGAATTCACCTTTTTCGCTTACTACGTCATAGGTAGTTGCGGTTCCGAAATCAATTACAATCAATGGTCCGCCAAACATGTGATATGCCGCAACAAGACCTACAATTCTGTCTGCCCCAACTTCGCGAGCATTATCTGTAGATATTGTTATCCCTGTCTTAATTCCCGGCCCGACTATTATGGCATCAATGTCAAAGTATTTTCTCAATGCATTTTCAAATGAATGCATTACATTCGGAACAACCGACGAAACTATTGCGCTTTTTATTTTTTTGTGGTCGATATTGTTGTACTCCAACAAATTTAATATAAATATGCCGTACTCATCTGAAGTTTTTTCACTTCTTGTAACCATTCTCCAGCTTCCGGCAATATTATCTCCGTCGTAAACTCCGATAACTATATTGGTATTGCCTATATCCACGGCTAAAATCATATGTTCCTCCTAATTATTAAGCTTGTCATATATATTTAAAACTGCTGCGGTGCCGATTCCAGCCACCGAGCTTTCCAGTAATGTGCTTGTTGAAATTAAAAATATTGCAAATGCCGCAAAAGTAGTTCCTATTCCTAATGAAATGCTGATTTTTACAATTTCGTCACTGTAAATCATATAGAGCATTAAAATAACAAGGGCTGTGTTTGTAAGCGCTCCCGACACCCCTGCAATTAACAGTGATACTGTATTAGATTTTATCAGTCGTTTAAATAATTTAAAAACACAGTACGGAACTATTCCGATAAAAATTCTTGGGACAATTGCAACTAAAGGATTCAGGAAAAGATAATCTAACGGTGATGCCGGAGCCAATAAAGCACGAAGCAGTGTTACGAACCCTGCGATAGCTCCCATTAAAGCTCCCGATTTTGGCCCCTGAATGATGCTTGTCATTATTGTCGGCAAAAATATCAAAAGAGCCATGGACGCAGAAGCGGTAGGAATTGCCGTCAAAGCGACAAAAACAATTGTAAGTGCCAGCATAACTCCCATAAAGGTGAGTTTGCTTGTTTTAGTATTTCCATTCATTTTAATATCCTCCTATTCTCGTTCTGCAAAGCAGATACAAGATAAATTCAAGATATTATATCACGGTTTTTTTTAAATGCAAATACTTTTTATTCCTTGCTCAGTTCATCGATTGGCATTGTTGTAACCTGGCTTCTTTCCAGGTTTAAAAGAACAATTGCTCTCTCCAGATCTTCCTCTGAAAACATTTCTATTTCGAGATATGGCTTTGGATACGTATTTTCATCCCACGTGTCAATTTCAAATGTAATGTTTTCATACATATATGATCTTCTGTGCTTATATCCAGGTCTTTTCTGCTTATACCCTAAAGTTTCCAATATTTTTGCGGTACTTTGCCAGTCTGATATCAGCGTTTCCGTTTCCTCGTTGGTTCTTAACGTATTTCTTTTTAAACTTCTTTTAAAAGTCAGTGTATTGCTTGTTTCACCGTTTAGAAGATTTTTGGTTACCCTGATTCTTAAATATCCGTTATATGTTTTTTTAAGGAAACCGTCTTCAGTGTCAAACCTGTAATTTACCTGGTCTTCATCCTTGATAAGCCTTGCTCCTATATTGATAAGTTTTCTTTCGATTTCATCTTTGTCAATATTAAGGACCTTAACTTCTCTCTCCTTCATTTTCCCCTCCAAGGTTGCATTTTAAGTATTATATCATAAATGCAAGCCGCTTATCGGCTTGCTTCACATCGATTCAATAAATACATTAAATCAGGTAAAACCGTTAAGTCTTATTTCATATTTGTATTTATTATATCA
>DMJQ01000139.1 GCA_003457065.1 Clostridiales bacterium | reverse complement strand
TAGTTTCAAGCAGATTTAATGTGGCAAGTAACAACAATAATACTTCATCACTTACGGCTCAGGATATTAATATTAATTTTACAGATGATACTTATTTTGTAGTGGCTGTGGCCGAAAAAACTCAGAAAACTGTTGTAGGTATCACAACAGATGCTGTTCGTCAGTACAATACAGTTTTCGGACCGCAAACCAAGAATATACAAAGCATGGGTTCAGGCTTCATAATTAATTCTAACGGATATATAATCACAAACGCACACGTTATCGGTGACGGACAATATGATAAAATAACTGTTTCGTTAATTGACGGCTCCACTGAAGTAGGAGAAGTTTTATGGTATGATACAACGCTGGATCTTGCAATAGTTAAAATAAACAAAACGGGCTTGCCTACGGTTGAACTCGGAAATTCGGACGAATTGAAAGTCGGCGAACCTGCCGTAGCAATAGGAAATCCTATGACACTGGATCTTGAAAGAACAGTTACACAGGGAATTATCAGCGGTTTGAACAGATCAATCGCTTTTGATGACGGAACGGTAATTGAACCACTGATTCAGACCGATGCGTCAATAAATGCAGGCAACAGCGGCGGTCCTTTATTCAACGCAAAAGGTCAGGTAATAGGTATAAATACAGCAAAGATGAGCACAGCAGAAGGTCTTGGATTTTCAATTCCTATAAATACAGCTAAACCGATTATTGACCAGATAATAAAAGACGGAAAACTTTCTGAGGTATATGTAGGTATTAAGGGTGTGGATGTGGAAACATATGAAACAGCTTTAGGAATAGACATTGCAGCAGAATATGGAGTGGTAGTTGTTGAAACGACAGCAAATTCTCCGGCAGCTGAAGCAGGTTTAAAAGCCGGTGATGTAGTTACGGCAATCGATGGCGACAAGATACAGAGCATGTCTGATTTAAAGAGAAATTTATACGAATATAAAGACGGCGACAAAGTAGAAATGACAATAATTCGAAACGGCGAGGAACAAAAAATAACAATGACATTAAAGAATAAGCCGGAAAATTTTAAATAATGCCAGCTACTAATTAAATATCCTCCAAGTACAAAAATAGGAACCTCATGAGGTTCCTGTTTTTGTATGCCTGATTTCATAAATCAAGAAATTATGCTTAATTTTCGTATTTAAATTTATAACCGACCTTGCGTGCCGTAACAATATTTTTTCCCCATCTGCCGATTTTCGAGCGCAGACATTTAATGTGGGTGTCAACCGTACGATCATCTCCGAAATAATCCCAGCCCCAGACCGTGGATAAAATCTGACTTCTTGTGAGGACGATGTTTTTATTTTGTATAAGGTAGTAGAGCAGATCAAACTCCTTAGGAGTGAGTACAGCTTTTTCACCATCAATTAAAACCAGCCGTTCACGATATTTTATGCTTATTCCTCCCAGCTCAATATTCTGCATGCTGTTCTGGGATGTTCTTTTAAGCAGATTTTTAACTCTGGCGACCAAAATTCTGGGGCTGAAAGGTTTAGAAATATATTCATCCGCACCGGAATTAAAGCCTGTGATTTCATCTGTTTCGGTATCTCTTGCGGTGAGTATCAATATGGGCACATCAGAAGTTTTTCTGATGTAAGAGGCAACCTGGTAGCCGTCCGCCTTAGGCATCATAACATCCAATATAATCAGTGAAAAGTCATATTCGCTATCGAATTTCCGCATGGCTTCTTCGCCGTCAGATGCTTCCGCGACCTTGAATCCTTCCTTTACAAGGTAGCTTGCCACCAGTTTTCTTATATTGTCTTCATCTTCAGCTAACAGTATTTTTGTGTCCATATTAGTCCTCCAATTCTAAATTCATTTCAACATTTTCAAGCTCGAACCAGAATTCAACGCCGTTTTCCGCATTACGCACTCCGAAATTTTCTTTGTGCATTTCCATTATGGCCCTTACAATAGCTAGACCAAGTCCGTAGCTTCCCATGTTTTTTCTTGATTTGTCAGCCCTGTAGAAGCTGATAAATATATTTTNNCACATACCCTGCAATTCTGGTTTTCTACGGTGGTCGAAACTCTTACAACACCGCCAGGCTCACAATATTTAATTGCGTTTTCGTAGAGATTCTGAAAAACCTGTTCTATTTTGAAATAATCCGCAAACACAATGCTGTTGTCGGAAGTATGTTTTTCCACAGCTATATTCTTTTCTTTTGCTATGATTGAGTTTTTGTTCATGGTGTTGTCTATGATTTCATTAATGCCGAAATTGGTTTTTTCCAGTTTAATTATGCCTCCTTCAAGCTGTGACAGCTTCAAGAGCTCCTGTACAAATTCAGACATTTTTTTTCCTTCATTTATGATGATGTTTAAATATTCCTCTTTAGTGGGTTCATCAATATCATCCATGTCAATCAAGGCTTCCGAATAGCTCATTATTAATGTGAGAGGAGTTTTAAAGTCGTGGGAAACATTGGCGATAAACTGTTTTGTCATTTTATCGGTCTTTTCCTGTCTGATTAGGTCTTCTTTTAATTTTACCACGTATTGCTGCAGTTTGTCAGCCATGTTATTAATGCTTGCTGCTAAAAGTCCGATTTCGTCTTTTGTCAGTATGTCGCATCTTTCTGAAAAATTCAGGTTTGCAATTTTATCGGCAACGACCTGAAGCTGCCGAATCGGTTTTGTTGTGCTGTCGGCAACAAAATATATTATGACTGCAACTATCAGCAGTGAAAAAATTGAAATATACATCGAATACTTAATTGCCGAACGGGAAATATCATTAATAAATTTTATTGGTGTCTGCATTAAAATATAATTGCTGCTATCTATATTTGATAAAACAGTTATATTATTGTTTTGCCTGCCGGTGTCGATATTTTTAATGTAATATTTGTTTTTGCCAAGTTCATCAAAAGCTTTTTCTCTGTAAAGATTTTCAATCATTTTAAGTATTTCGTTGTCAAAAGGATTTAATGAAAAATATTTCTGTCTTGAATAATATTCTATTTTGCCTATTCCTGTTTTAGTATCAAGTGCAAATATGCAAATTGTCATATTTTGAGATTCGTAATTAATTATTTCATCAACTGTTTCGTTTAAATTACCTGACAGATAATGTGACTTTATATTGTCCACTCCGTTTTTCAGGCTGTTTATTTTATCCATGGTATACAATTTGTCAAACATGGTAGTGCCAAGGATGACAGATAAAATAATATTAAAAACCAGAACAAATAATATTGCTAAAAACAGTTTGTTTTTTAAACCGAACTTCAGTTTCATACGACCTCCGTTTACAATAGTACCATCTATCTGTGATTCTCATTCCTACTATTGTTGTGCTATTATTATCAATAATATACCACAATTGTGTTCAGCGGTAAAATTTTTTTAATAGAATTTCGGCAAATGACGAGATTAAATAAGATTATGTCGGTATCCGAACCTTATTATTGAACAATAAAAAGAGAGCACATTTATTTGTGCCCTCATGTTTTCGGTAAAACCAGCTTGCCATACTGATATATAGGTAAGCTTTTTTATTAAAATATCAGGAATCCTGCGGAAATAATCAAACCGCTGAATAATAATGTTATTACACAATAACCCATGATATCTCTTGCACTTAACCCGGCTATTGAAAGTGCGGGAAGAGCCCAGAAAGGTTGTACCATGTTAGTCCATGCATCGCCCCATGCGATAGCCATTGCTGTCTTGGCAGGTGCAACACCTAAAATATCTCCCGCAGGCATCATGATCGGTGCCTGTACAGCCCATTGACCTCCGCCTGAAGGAACGAAGAAGTTTACGATACCCGCGCTCCAGAAAGTAAACAGCGGAAATGTTCTGATTGTGGATATGCTAACGAAAGCGTTGGAGATTACCGCTGCCAGTGACAGGCCATCGGCATTTCCTCCCGTCATCATGCCCATAATGCCGGCATAGAATGGAAATTGAAGAATTATTCCTCCGGCGCTTGAAGCGGCTTCTGTTATGGCATCTATATAATTTCTGAGGTTTCCGTGCAGCAGGATGCCTACAAACAACCAGATGAAATTTACAAAGTCAAGGCTGAGGTTTAATCCGACTACTGTAAAATTATATATTATATAAACAAAACCCATCACTAAAGTTATTATCCATAAAATTCTGCTTCTCTCCATCTTGTCAGCAGGTGTAAACTTGCTTACATCATCAACCCTGAGTTCTTTTTCGATTAGTTTGGCAGGGTCAACTTCAATGGTATGCTCTTTATCCGGCATCATTGCCCTGCAGACAAATGGCAGTCCGAAAATTATTATTCCGGATATAAACAGGTTCATTGGTGAAAAGATAGTCTGNNCTTGTAGCCACGGTAAATGATTTATCAAATATTTCGGGAGCAACTGCAGCCAGAGCACCTTCATTTGCCACCTGAAGCGGAATAGAGCCTGAAATACCGCCGTGCCATACAACAAATCCGGAATAAGCTGTTGCAATTAATAGTCTATAGTCGATTCCTTTTACTTCACGGGCAATTTCTTTGGCAAGTAATGCACCGATTACTAAGCCGAATCCCCAATTTATCCAGCATGCTACAACTGAAACAAATGCTGTTATCATAATGCCTCTTACAGGTGTTTTTGCAGCCCTTGCAAATTTTTTCAATAAATTTTTAAATACTTTTGCCTGTGCCATTGCACTTCCTAAAACAAGAACTAATATCATCTGCATTGTGAAGGGCAGTAATCCGAAAAATCCTTTAGGCCCAGCCCAGTGCATTATCATCTGGAACGGTGACTGATCGGTCAGAGCGACACCGCCTATGAATGTTATTATTGTCAGAACAATTGCGAATATAAATTCGTCCGGAAGATATTTGTTCATAATAAATA
>DMJQ01000055.1 GCA_003457065.1 Clostridiales bacterium | reverse complement strand
TAATGATGAGCTGGGTACATATGTATCAGAATTAAAGGCTGAGCCTTATCCTGCGGGCAACACATTTGCAGAGACAGATGCATTGAAGCTTACTCTTTGTTTAGTCAGAAACGGACTGGAGTATGAAGCAGAGCAGGTAATTTACATGAGAGGCAGTTAGAAAAAGACAATTTTTAAAAATAAGCACATTAAAACATTGACAAATATTCAATTAATTTATAAAATGGGATAGGTAGTTATATCCTAAGAGGGATGACCATGAAAAATGACGGTTTTACTCTTTTTGAAATAATTACAGCAATTTCTTTAATCGGAATTATACTGGCAATAAGTGTTCCTAAAATAACTTCAGATTTTGGCTATATGGACAAAATATCGGAAGAATTTTTGATTGATGTCAGATTTATTCAAGTGGAAGCTATGAAATATTCCATACATAAATATAAAATAGCCGTGAACTCCGAAGAAAGGAAATATTACCTGATTGATGGGTATAAAAATATTAAAAAAATCTCGGTAAAAGACAGATATAAAATAAAATATACGGGAACCGGGGCGTTGTCCTTCAATTATAACGGGACACCTATTCATCCGGGCACTTTTACCATAATAGATACAAAAACAAATAAAGCAAAAAGTGTTACAATTGTTCCTGCGACAGGAAGAAGCATCATATTGGAATAAGCAGCAGTCTGCTGGTTATAATATACATAAGGAGGAGACAAATCAATGATTACAGCAAGTGATTTTAAAAAGGGTATTACTATATCTTGGAATAATGGATTATGGCAAATAGAAGATTTTCAACATGTTAAACCAGGTAAAGGTGCAGCTTTTGTCAGAACTAAATTGAAAAATATTATAACAGGAGCTATAAGAGAAGAAACTTTCAACCCTACGGAAAAATTCCCACTGGCACGTATAGAAACAAAGGATATGCAATACTTATATAATGATGGTGAATTGTATTATTTCATGGATCCTGAAACATTTGAACAAATCCCTTTAAATCATGATCAGGTAGCCGAGGCTATAGTCTATATTAAAGAAAATGATTCTGCTCAGATGAGATTCTATGAAGGTAAACCATTTGAAGTAACTGCTCCAAACTTTGTTGAGTTGGAAATTACAGAAACAGAACCCGGATTTAAAGGTGACACTGCAACAGGTGCGACAAAACCTGCTACGACAGAAACCGGTGCCAAGATATTAGTGCCGCTTTTTGTTGAGATAGGTGATAAAGTGAAGATTGACACCAGAACAGGTGAATATCTATCAAGAGTATAAGGAGGCAAGTCATGGATTTTTTGTATGAAAAAATTTCTTATTTAAGGGNNTTATTGAAGAAATAGCAGACGGAATGAGCGATATAGCTGAGGAACAAGACGAAGTTAACGAGTACTTAGATTTATTAGATGAAGACTTATCAACGGTTGAAGAAGAATTATTCGGTGACATGGAAATTGATGAATGTGATGATGATTATGACGACTACGAAGATTATGACGATGATGATTACGACTTCGATTTTGATGACGATGAATATGATGATTACAACGATGATTTCAGCAATGAAAACAACGGAGATAACGAAGACTTATAATTTGTAGAAAAAAAGCATTTCTTTCAGAGATGCTTTTTTGTATGCCATAATACAGCCTTTATGGCTGTATGTTTTTTATCGAGCCTGTCGACATATTTTGACATTTTATGTAATTAAATTGTAAATTTGTGAAAAATATTGAAAAAATATGCTGTAGACGATATAATGTAAGTATAATGAGCAATGCTATGATGCTTCATTAGGATTATGGCTATGCAACGAAGGGAGAGGAAATATTATGATGTGGAAAGAAAAGTACAAAATCGGAGTAGAATTGATTGACTGTCAGCACAAAGAGCTTTTTAAACGAGTATCTGATTTTATCGCTGTGGTTCAAAGCAAGGAAGATTGGAATACAAAAGCTGAAAAAGTTATGGAAACCATGGAATTTATGCAGGATTATGTTGTAGAGCAT
Organism: Clostridiales bacterium; assembly: GCA_003457065.1. GTDB lineage: Bacteria > Bacillota > Clostridia > Tissierellales > Sedimentibacteraceae > Sedimentibacter. The sequence continues at coordinate 11,707 of DMJQ01000055.1, read as the reverse complement.
TTTGATGATGAAGAGAAATACCAGGCTGAGATCAGCTATCCATATATTGAGCAGCATAAAAAGGCTCATGCAGATTTTAAAAACGGAGTTTTTGAGTATGCACGGATTTTCTCGGAGAAAGGCATAACTCAGGAAAAAGCTCAGGAATTTGCGGGAAAACTTATGGCGTGGCTGATAATGCACGTTGCTAAGATGGATCAAAAGATTGGAGAATATGCATCAAAGACAGGAGGCTATATACAATGAAAGTAGGTGTTATAAATCCATTATTTGAAGCTGCACAGGATGTGTTCAAGCTTATGTTTGACGTAGATATTGAAAAGGGAGTCATGAAGATTGTAAGCGACATGCTGGGCAGCAACGATGCTAATGTAGTGTTGGGGGTTACAGGAGATTTAAAAGGTTCAGTGATTTTTGGATTTCCAAATGACATGGCACTGGAAATGGTAAGAATTATGAGTGGCATGGAAATTGATGAAATAGACGGGTTTGTATCTTCTGCGCTTGGAGAAGTAGCCAATATCATAGGAGGAAATGCGCTGACAATTCTGGCAGAAAATAATTGCATATGCGATATTGTTCCGCCACAGATATTTGTGGGAGAATATAAAACAGCTTCTGTAGGAGACGGCAAGGCGTTGGTACAGACTGTTAAAACCGGAATAGGAGAATTTGAGATTTCGGCATTTTTAAAAGACAGATAGAGAATTGGTAATCATATGCCGATTTTTCGCTCAAAAATCCATACTGAGTTTACAGCTCAGCAGGATTTTTTTTATACTTAGATATTTGACAAAAACACTTGACATTAGTATGATACTATAGTTTATACTATAGATAAGAGGTGAGGATAATGAGAAGAAAATTTCTTAAATATGCCGTGCCCTCGGTTTTATCGATGTGGGTGTACTCCATGTATACAATGGTTGACGGTATATTTGTCGCCAATGGAGTAGGAGAGACGGCTCTTGCGGCTGTTAATATAAGTATGCCGTTTGTAAATGCCGTGTTTGCTTTGTCCATAATGTTTGCGGTGGGAACTTCCACCATTTCTGCTATAAGTCTGGGCAACAATGAAGGCAATAAGGCGAGCGAAACTTTTACAATGAATATGACAGTGCTGATTTTAATCGGTATTGGTGTAACTGCCGGTGTGCTTTTAAATCTTGAAAAGATAGCATACTTTTTGGGGGCTACAGAAAACACTGTTGCTTATGTTAAAGATTATTTAGGTATTATCAGTGCTTTTACTATATTTCCAATTTTGTCGTATTATTTTGAAGTGCTGGTAAAGACTGACGGGTTTCCGAGACTTTCTACGATATGTGTATGTATTTCTGCCATTACCAATATTGTGCTGGATTATATATTTGTAATGAAGCTGAACTACGGAGTCAGTGGAGCGGCTATAGCAACAGGCATTGCACAAATGATGCCGGTTATTGTTTATGTTTTATATTTTATTTATAAAAGTTCTAAAATCAAATTTGTGCGTTTTAAATTCGAGTTTTCTGTCCTTGTAAGGACAATGCTTATAGGAATATCGGATTTTATCACTGAATTCTCTTCGGGTTTTATTATTTTTATATTTAACATTACCATTCTTAAAAACATAGGAGAAATAGGAATAATAACATATACAATAATAATGTATCTGAACAATATTGTCATAACAACAATGACGGGAATATCTCAGGGCAATCAGCCTTTGGTAAGTTACTATTACGGCATGGGAGATCAAAAGACATATCTCTATTTTCTTAAAATAGCAATTAAGTCCGTGGGAGTTATTTCACTTATCATATGTGCGGTATGCCTGCTGTTTGCGGAAAAAATATGCGGAGTATTTATAGGTGCTGATGAAATACAGCTGATGGAATATTCTGTAAAGGCTATAAAGTGGTATTCTCCTGCGTATCTGGTTGTTGGATTTAATGTAATCTTTTCCGGATTTTATGCCGCATTGGAGCATCCGTTGTATTCGGCTGCCATATCTGTGGGCAGGGGATTCGTGGCAATTACTGCATGTCTGCTTACTATGGCTTCATTGTTCGGAGAAAAAGGAATCTGGCTGTCTTCATTTGTGTCAGAAACAATTTGCCTGATTGCTGCCATAGTTATATTTGTTAAATTCTACTACAGATATTTATTTGATGATATACTGGAAAAAGAACCTTTGGCAGATTATGACTGAACTGAAGGTAGCAAATGATGAATAAAAACATTTAAAATAAAAGAGATACTTCACTATTATTCAGGATTAGGAATTTAACCGTTAAAAATACGGAAATCCTGAACTATAATGAAGAATCTCTATTTTGTTTAAGGCCATATTTTTTGAGGATCGACTCCGTAAATCTGAACTACCTCAAACAGATGGCTGTTTGCTATGTCTTTTGGAGTGACCAGCCACGAGCCGTCAGAATCGGTGTCATATCCGAACCGCATAAACGGATACCAGACCAGATGCGAGCATTGAGTTGTGTGAATATTTTCGGGATCTGGGTTTTTGCTTTCAGTTAAGCCTACCGTCAGTCCGTAAGGTATGTGATTAAGATTATTTTTTGCAAACTTGGCTATTTCATCCGGAACTTCCTGGGATGTATCTTTTAATTTAAGCATCATAAATGAAGGATAGATTCTCCATTTATTTATATTTTGAAGTGCTGTGTTGCTTCCTAAAATCACAGCTTCCAAAGTTTCGTCATTTTCCGCATCCGTTATTATTGCCGCATGACCGTGGCGCCATCCAAGAGAGTGTGTTGCCTTGGTTATTAATACATATCCGTTTTTATAGGGAGCAAGTTCAAATCCGTAAATCAGGCTGCCTTCTCTGTTAACTATTGATTCCTGGCTTGTTATTATACCGATTTGCTCACATAAAACTTTGTTGTCTCTAAAGAAGTTTTCCTGGAATCGAAGTATTTCATCTGTACCGTTTTCGTTCTTTAAGATTTCATCGATTGCGGTTTTGCCAAGCCCGGTCTGATAAAATAATTCTTTGTAATCGTCTTCGGAAAAGTTTTCTTTTTCCAACAACGTTGAAATATCTGTCATGGCATAATCAGGACGAATATATCCTGAAGGTTCGGTTATTGTTTCCATTACGGAAATGGTTGCAAATATTATAAGCAGCACGGCTGCTGCTATCATTAGCTTTTTGTGTCTGACTTGTTTGATTTTATCATATATCATATAAATAATTTGCCTTTTCTTTTATTATAGGAATTTCCGATTTACAAATTGTTTTATAAAAATAGTGTTATATCAATTATATAACACTATATAAAAATTACAACGAAAAAAATCTGAGCATTGTTATAAAAATATAAAATTATGCAACTTCAATCTGTTAAATTTGTAATTATTATGTTAAAATATATATCATTATTATGATGAAAATGTGGAGGTAACCATGAACAAATATAAAAGAATGAATACCATGAAACGAGTTGTTTGTCTTGTACTTGCCATAGGTATGGTAGTGACAGCATTTATGAGCCTGCTTATATACCTGATGTAGGAGGTATAAGATGAAGGAGTTAGTTGATAAAATTAACAAACAGGAGTTGTCATATCCTGAAGAAGAAAGGCCTCAATACCATATTAACTGTGCTGAAACGCTGCTGATGGCTGCAAATGAAGAGTACAAACTGGGACTTGATGAAAGATTTATAAAAGCAGTATGTCCGTTTGGCGGCGGTATACAAACTGAAAAGACATGTGGTGCACTTTTGGGAGCTGTAGCATCACTTGGTGTGATGTATACAGAAGAAAGGCCGTCTACAAATGAAGAGATGAAAGAAATAACAAAGAAATTTGTCGAAGAGTTTGAGAAAGAATTCGGTTTTTCGGACTGCGCAAATATAAAAGCGCATCACAGAAGTGAAACCGAAGGCTGCAATCCAGTAAAGTTAAGGGCTGCAGAAGTATTTGAAAGAGTAGTAAACAATAAAACAACTTAGTGTCGGGTGTAATATGGAATATTTTGAGTTTTTAAAAAACATAAATGGTGTGGAATTAAACAGCCAGCAGAAGGAAGCCATATCTTTTGACAGAGGCAATGCCCTTGTACTTTCAACAGCAGGTTCGGGAAAAACTACTGTTATAATTGCAAGGGCAGGCAGACTTTTGTATGAAAATAAATGCCGCAGAAAAATCCTCACCATTACATTTTCAAAAATGGCTGCCAATGATATGAGAGACAGGTTTCAATCCTTATTTGGCAGCTTGTATCGATCTAAAACCGAATTTTCGACCATTCATGCCTTTTCTTATAAAATTGTGGGAAGTTTTTATAAAAGAAAAGGCATTGATTTTGGCTTGCTCACAAACAATTATAATGTACTGAGCGAAATATTGAAATCCCATTATTCTAAATCATATTTCAATTATGTCAGTGATGAGGAAATTGAAAACCTGTCATCCGCAATAAGTTATGTTGGCAATATGATGATAAATCCGGCAGAATACAGGAACTATGGAATTGAAATAAACGGCTTTGATAAAATATACGAAGCATATAGAGCCTACAAAGCAAAAAACAGATTGATTGATTTTGACGACATGCTTCTTTATGCATATAAAATTATTTTAAATTCCGGTCAATACAGATCTTACATCAGAAATACATTTCAATATGTGCAGGTGGATGAAATGCAGGACACCTCAAAAATTCAGCATGAAATTATAAAACTTATAACTGACGACAACCTGTTCATTGTCGGAGACGACGATCAGGCAATTTATTCTTTCCGAGGAAGTTATCCTGACTTTATGCTTGAGTTCGACAATATTTACAAGAATGGGAAAATATTTTACTTAGACAACAACTACAGATGTGACAAAAATATAGTTGAAGGCGCAAAAAACTTTATTGAAGGGAATAAAAAAAGATATAAAAAAGCTATCAAAACAGAAAATCCGAAAATTAACGAAATAAATATCATAAGGGTTAAAAGCAGAGCGGAACAGGCTAAGTTAATAACAGACGAGCTGTCGGCATCCGGCGGCAAAACAGTGGGCATACTTTTCAGATACAATATGTCGGCAATGATTTTAGCTAACAATTTTCATGAAAATAATATAGATTTTTATGTTAAAGAAGACAGGACGAAGTTTTTTGGAAGTCCTGTTTTATATGACATTCTGGCATTTTTGTCACTTGCGTTAAATCCAAAAGACAGAGAGGCGTTTTCAAGAATATATTATAAGAGCTACACGTATTTCACCAAGGGCATGTGCCGCATTGTTACGGAAAGTCCAAGGGATGATCTGACGGTGTTTGATATACTGGACAATTATAAGTACTTTGATTATTATGTATACGATAAAATCAGTCAGTTTAAGACGGATATCAATTACATAAACAAGTTAAGACCGAAGGATGCCGTAAGATTTATTAAAATAGAACTGGAATATTTGAATTACCTGGAGAGAATGCAGGATGAAGGACGAAATAATATGTCAAATTCACTGCATATATTGGAAATACTTGAGGAAATAGGCTCATACTGTTCCAATATCAAAGAGTTTATTGAAAAAATAAACAATCTCCGCAATGTTATAAAGAATGCATCCGAGAACAAAGGCGCGGATATAATCGTGACAACAATTCACAGCGCAAAAGGATTGGAATATGACTGTGTTTACATGATTGATAATATTGAAGGGGAATTCCCAAGTGAAAAAAGGAATATGTCTGATGAGGAATATGAAAAATTAATAGAGGAAGAGCGGCGAATATTTTACGTGGGTATGACCAGAGCTAAAAAAATACTAAATATCATTGTGCCGGGAAATCCATCCATGTTTGTGAAAGAGCTGATTCAGGCTAATAAAAAATAAACAGAACAAAAATATTAACGTTAATGAAATATAATTATTGATAAATTATTCGATGAATTGTATAATGGAATAAAATGTAAAGGTAAGACTTTGGGGGTAGCCATGAAACTCTGCATCAATACGCTTGGTGGGTTTGACATAAAAGCGAACGGACAGTCAATTCTTAAGCAGTCAAGCCGTACATACAAATTGTACAAACTATTTGAATACTTTCTTACTTTCAGGAACAAGAAATTGCTGCCTGAAACAATTATTGACAACCTGCTGTCAGACAGCGATTCCGACGACCCTAAAAATATGCTCCGGACTCAGATATTCAGATTGAGGAAGAGTATAAAAACTTTATTGCCTAATGATGCGGACGAATCCGAATATCTGACTATTAATTTTTCCAACGGTTATTACTGTCTCGGGATTGGAGAAAAAGTACTGATTGATGTAGATGAATTTGAAAATACAATACAACAAGCGGATTCAAAACTGGAATACAATATTAAATTTGCCGCAGACCTTTATCAAAAAGCTCTGAAACTTTATAAAGGGCTGTATCTCTCAGACAATGCTTATGAAGTTTGGCTTGTTCCAACAAGAAATTATTATCAGCGCCTATATCTAAAGACATTGTACAAACTCATCGATATATTAAAGGAAAGCAATGACAGCGAAAATATTATATCATTGTGTGAAAAATCACTTCTTATTGAGCCTTATGAAGAAAACATACATATAAATTTAATGGAAGCCATGCTGGAACAAGATCAGCAGAAAAACGCACTCAACCATTACGATTATTCACTTAACTTATTGATAAAAGAATTTGATACAAAACCATCGGCAAATTTTACAGGAATGCTTGATAAAATTCAAAATTATTCTAAGATAGAAGAATACGTTGACATTGACAGTGTAAACAGAGATCTTGAAGAAAAGGAACTGCTTGGTGCAATGCAGTGCAATATTGAATCCTTTAAATTCCTGTTTAACCTGCAGAAGAGAAAATCTCTCAGAGACGATGAAAATGACTATCTCTGTATAGTAAATATTAATAATAAAAAGAAAAACAACTCAAAGGAGTTGTCGGGACTTTTGAGAAACTCACTGAGAAAAGGAGATGTTTTTACGTTCTGGAATCAAAATCAGGTATTGCTGATGCTCCACAATGTAAGAGATGACGGGATCAAAAAAATTGAACACAGAATTTATAATAATCTTAAAGATTATACTAAATTAAACAGCAATGATGTGGATATGGTTTTTCAGCCTTTATTATCCGAAAAATCGATAATCTGACACGGAACGACAGCATGCGTTCGTTCAACGGCAATTATGTATTTAGCCCGATTGAGGGATATATATATATAAATGCCGTTTTTTTATGTTTGTAATCAATTTGTAATTGTAATGAAACTAAAATAAAATTATTAAAAAATAAAAATGTAATTGGTGCAATTTATAATGAGTACAATGTAAATAATTACAAATAAATATTTATCGAGATGCTAATTTATGGCAGAATATTACAATGAGAATGTGGTAGTATGAAACGGCAGCAAAAGCTGCAGTTAGCGGCTTTGAGCTGCCTGCACTCTATATAAATTATCAGGGGTGTTAAGGGATGGAATATCCGGTAAATGATTTTTATTTAAAATTTAAAGCTATATATAACAAGGAAGGTAACTNNTATATCAGTGACACATTTTATAAAATCGCTAAAATTGACCCTCAGAGGCTTTTAGGCAGAAGGTTCTCGGATATTGTTGTGGATTATGCCCATAAGCTCTGCTTTAAAGAAATATATATCAATATGATCCCGAAAACAAAACTTAAGTTTGACGTGTATATTGATGAACTGGAACGATGGTATTTGATAAATATATTTACCGATAAAAGCAATAATGAAGATTCGGTCATTATATACTATGCGGATGTAACTGATGTAAAAAACAACATGCAGAATCAGGAAACTGAATATGATGAAGTTCAAAGCCGCATTGTTAATCTGGATGACAGAATAAGGTTGTATTACAAGGATAGCTTAACAGGTCTATACAATAAAAATTACTTTGAAGAAGAACTTTCAAGGTTAGATACCAAAAGACAGCTGCCAATAAGCCTCATTATGGGTGATATTAACGGGCTTAAACTTATCAATGACGCGTTTGGCCATGGCATGGGAGACGGCGCACTGAAAAAAGCTGCTGAAATTATGACGGATTCCTTTAGGGAGGAAGATATAATCAGCAGGACCGGGGGAGATGAGTTCATAGTTCTTTTGCCGAAAACAACAGAAGAAACAGCTCAGAAGATTGTTGAAAGAATAAAGATGAAATGTGAAAACAGTTCTCTGGATTATATAAAAATAAGTATCAGCTTTGGTGTGGCAACTAAAACGGATGAAAGCGAAGACATTCAGAAAATATTGAAAAAAGCCGAAGACAGGATGTACTTCAAGAAACTCAAGGAAAGCAAGGAAACAAAACTTTCCATGATTAAGTTCCTTAAAAGCAGGCTCGAAAAAATCACATATGAAACAAGATCACATTATGAAAGACTTAAAGGTCTGACTATGATGATGGCAGAAGCCTTAGGATTGTCAGATTCTGAAAAGGATGAGCTGCTGCTGTTATGTGAATTTCATGATATAGGCAAAATAGGTGTTTCTAAAACCATTCTTCAAAAAGAAGGAGCATTGGATAATGAAGAATGGGAGAATGTGAAACGTCACAGCGAAATAGGTTATTACATAGCAAGGGAGTTCCGTGACGCTTCATCTATCGATGAATTGATTCTTATTCATCATGAACGTTGGGATGGCAACGGGTATCCCGGACTTTTCAAACAAGAGGCAATCCCCATGGTAGCGAGAGTGTTTGCTATAGCAGATGCCTACGACGTGATGGTTAATGACAGACCTTATAAAACACGCATGACTCGAAGAGAAGCATTAAAAGAAATCAGCGAGCAGTCCGGCAAACAGTTCGATCCTCATATATCTGATTTATTTATAAAAATAATGGAAAAACAAGAAATAATTGTGTAATAGTATATGCCGAAAAGATATGATATTATATTTCGAAATTATAAAAAATATGTTTACAATTTCTTTTTGGTGGTATAAATATCATACTTAATACATATAAAAATTAATCATGGGCAAACCTGTTGAAAAACAGGGACGCAAAGCTTTGGAGTCTAAAGTATTACATACTATGACCGTTCGGCTGCAAAATAAATTCGCTTTATTTATTTTGCAGTTTTTTTATGACCTAAATGCCATACGAGAGCGGCAGAATATCTTCCTGAACTGCGAAAAATGTCATTCTGAGTCGCAGGTGAAGAATACCGTTTGGATGGCATCACGGATGATAGGAAAATGCAAGTTTATGGTAAGTCAACAGCACATACTGTGTGCTCATATCTTTTAACTGTTAGAATTCAACTTAATCTTATAAGGGGGGAAAGTTGTTTCTATATAATTGTAATTGATAATTGGTAACTAATACAGGAAGGGGGTGATACATATCAAATGGTTATTAATGATTCAATCCAGAAAAGAAGTAAAGAACCAAAAATATTAAAGAAAGGAGGAGAGATCATGAAAAAGCCAAATATGTTGAAAAAAGTAATATGCTTTGTGATAGCGCTGATGATGGTTATGCCGAGTATGCCGGGAAATACGGCAAAGGCGGCAGAGATTGAATGGCCAAATCCTGGAGCTATTAACTTAAGTAAAATTGCCAATAAGGTAGAAGGACAAGATTCAAGGTGGAAGGTTGAACTTACGGTAGAGGGGAAAAACATTGAAACGAGATCTGATATTGTTCTGGTAATTGACCGTTCCGGAAGTATGAAAGATGCTAATAAGATGCTTTTGGCAAAAACAGCTGCAAAGACATTCATAAATACGTTGCTTTCAGACCCTGAAAACACAAAAACAAGAATTGCTTTAATATCATATTCAAGTGACTATGATAAGGATTGGTGGAACAGATCGGAAGCACTTACCGTCCATTCAGGATTTTTGGGTTATTCAGACAAGGATGAACTTCTAAGTTATCTTGACGGAGGCAACAATGACGGTACAATAGTTCCATTAGGAGGTACATTTACACAAGCGGGATTAAAGGCTGCAGAAGATCTGCTTGAAGAAAGTAATGCTGAAAGCAAAAACATTGTGCTTTTAAGTGATGGAGAGCCAACCTATGGATATGCAATGAATGATAATTCAAAATATATTCTGCGCTACCCAGATGGGGATAAGACGGATAACTATAGAAAGTGGTGGGTTTTTTATAAGGATATCTACACAGCATATGAAAATCCCGTAAACTCTTCCGCTGATGATTTTGATTATGATAGTTTTAAAGGTACGGGCAACTCATTAAGGGAGCGTTCGGATGACATCTATGTAGGGAGAACAGGAGGAGACGGAAGTTGGAGTAATCCATATGTAGAAAGCTATAACAGGTTATACCATAATTCTGGTAATGCTGCAATTTCTGAAGCTTCAATAGCTAAAAACAAGGGGCAAACAATATATACTATTGCCTTAAATGCAGGAATTGAAGGAAATGCAGTATTGGAAGCAATAGCAACTCCGGACAAAGCATATACAGCTAATCCGAACGATTTAAGCAGAATATTTAATGAAATTGCCGGAAGCATAACATATTCTGCAAGAGATGCTGTTGTTACCGACCCTATGGGGGAACAATTTGATTTGGTGAATAAAAATTCCGGTGAATTCAAATGGGCGTTAAAAGGAAGTCCGGAAGAGGCTTCGGCTGACATAGTAATTTCCCAAGGAGAAATTAGGAGCATTGAACACAGTCATCCGTTCACTGTAATATGGGATGCTGGAAGCATCATTGAAGGAGCTCCTGCAACAATGACTTATTATGTTGATATACATTCAGACGCAATAGGAAACACACTATATCCGACTAACGATACAACAACAATTAGTTATTATGACGTTAATGATGATATAGAGAAAACGGTTAAAGAATTCGAAGTACCTAAGGTATCGGTAGGTGATACAGGAACAATAAAGGTTGTAGCATACTTGGTAAATTCTGAAGGTGAACCGGTTGCGTCAGATGGAACTACAGTTGTTGCCAGACCGGATCTGGCTAAGAAGCTTGATGAAATGGATTATTCGCATGATGGTAGTACAATTTTACCTTATGATACTTATTCTATTGCTACAGATGAGCTCACCGGAAGAGCGAAACTTGACGGATACGAATATTCTTCCGAATCAAGCAGCCATGGAGGAAACCAAGACCCGACGAATGTTGAAATTAATGCCGTTAAACAAAATCATATAGTATATTTCGGATATAAAGTCGGTAATTATACGGTAACCTATGATGGCAATGGTAATACGAGTGGAATTGTACCAACTGATTCAAATGAATATGCTTATAATTCTGAAGTAACTGTAAAAGGACAAGAAAGCCTCGCTAAAACAGGATATCACTTTACTGGTTGGAACACGGAAGCTGACGGAACAGGAACATCTTATCAGTTGGATGCTAAATTTGGTATGCCGACTAATGATGTAATATTGTACGCTCAGTGGTCAGCAAACACCGATATAAGCTACACGGTAGAGTATGAAACGGAAGACGGGACGAAGCTTCTGGACGACAAAGTAGTAACTGATCAGACGATGGCGATGACAGTGACAGAAAGCGCGGAAGAAATATCTGGCTATACTGTTGATATTGCTGAAAAGTCGTTGAAATTGGAAGCAGAAGATAATGTAATAACATTTGTGTATAGTCCAAAAACCGACATAAGCTATACAGTAGAATATGAAACGGTAGACGGAACTAAGCTTCTTGCTGACAAAGTA
>DMJQ01000203.1:18777-48179 GCA_003457065.1 Clostridiales bacterium | reverse complement strand
CAGGTCAACCGCAAAGAATGCCAAATTTGTGTGACGTAAAAAGCAAACAAATTTGATGCATTACTTGCGATATGAAGCATTTGCGCAGCCTCAATCCACGTGTTATTTACAGTGACTTGAAAATTAACGACTTTTCCGCAAGAACAGGATTGTTGGGCTAAAAAATTAACATCATAATACTGAATGATAAGAATGTCACGGAAAATGAAGCTACCGTAACTACCTCCAAGTATTACGAGTGCCTATAATAAAAGTTGGGTGATTTCCGTGTGCGTTAAGCTGTTTTCAGTAATGCTTGCCGGATAACAATAAATAACATAAGATCAGGCTGCAGCAATGCTTCAGAAATAAATAATAATATCTCTTTTTTTATTATATTTTTTGCGGTAAAATTATAATAATATGAATTTGGAGGAAATATGGAAAAGGGATATGTACATGTTTATACGGGAAACGGCAAGGGTAAAACAACGGCTGCTCTTGGACTGGCAGTAAGAGCGGTTTGTGCCGGTAAAAAGGTTTTCTTCGGGCAGTTTATNNCGAGCAGTTTGGGCGCAGATGTTTTATCTATGAGGCTCCTACAGAAGAAGACATACTTGCTGCAAGAAGAGGACTTGAAAAAGTTAAAAATGTACTTAAATCAGGAGAGTATGATGTCGTGGTGCTGGATGAACTTAATATAGCGCTGTATTTCAAGCTATTCACGGTTGAAGAAGCCGTGAAAGCCATAAATAACAGGGCGGATAACGTAGAGGTTGTGGTAACAGGCCGTTATGCTCCGCAAGAGATCGTGAACATAGCTGATTTGGCAACTGAAATGAAAGAAATCAAACATTACTACACTAAAGGCATTGAAGCAAGAAAAGGTATAGAATTCTGAATGAGTCATGTTATTTTAAAATAACGGCACAGGAATGAGGCTGATGCATAATGCACAGTCTTTTTTATTTGGAAAAATCACGTTTGGTTTTATGATTTCATAATGCATATTAAATATGGATTATCGGAATTTCCGAGGCTCAATCAATATATTTTTAGACATAAAAAAACTGCCAATTATGCAATTAAATAAGTGATCTTTTATATAATTTTGCAGCGGTGAGAGAGAAAAAATAAATAAGTATTTTAATAAATATAGAAATTTCATTTTGATAATATTGCTGTTATTCAAAATGAAAATAAGTTTGCTTTTAGAGTTAGAGTGTTCAGTCATTAATTGACATATTATTATTTTAATGATAAAATATACTAAATATTTTAATATGATTGTATTTAGATCACACGGAATCAGGTGAGAATCCTGAACAATCGGGTTACTGTGTTGCGAGCGAACTCCACTGTGCCACTGCGTAAGCGGGGATGCTGGAAGGCGATGAAGCTTAGTCAGGAACGTGCTATATTTAATTTGTGTTGTTTTCCGTCGAAAAACAATGCAGGATAACGATTGGATATTTTATATCACCTGCTAACGAAGGAAAATGCAGGTGTTTTTTATTGAAAATTTTAAATCAGGAGGAGAAATGTAATGAAAAGTATTAGAAGAATATCATCAGCTCTTATTGCTGCAGTGATGATAATTATTAGCGGCATCGTTCCTGCGTATGCTTTGGAAGATACAGTTCTTGATGCTGCAATAAGGGACACGGCGTAGTTTATGTATGAAACCGTATCCAATCCCAAGGCCGGCTCCATAGGAGGAGAATGGACTGTTATAGGTCTTGCCAGGTCAGGATGTGAGATTCCTGATGAATATTACAAGAAGTATTATTCTGCTGTTGAAGATTATGTTAAATCTTTAAAAGGTAATTTGCATGATAAAAAATATACTGAGTATTCAAGGCTCATAGTTGCACTGTCTTCTATAGGAAAGGATCCAAGGGATGTGGAAGGTTACAATCTGCTCACGGCTCTCGGGGACTATGACAAAACCATATGGCAGGGCATGAACGGTCCAATATGGGCTCTTATTGCTCTTGATTCCGGAAATTATCCGATGCCTCAGAATCCGGAGGCCGAAACTCAGGCTACAAGGGAGATGTATGTTCAGAGAATACTTGATTGCCAGTTGGAAGACGGGGGTTGGTCGTTATTCGGAGGAACTGCGGTGGCATCTTCAGGTGACGGGGTATCGGATCCTGATATTACCGGAATGGCATTGCAGGCTCTTGCAAAATATCAGGACAGGGAAGATGTGAAAAAGGCTACGGAAGAAGCTCTTGCCTGCATGTCCGAAAAACAAAATTCTAAAGCCGGTTTTTCCAGCTGGGGAACAGAAAATTCTGAAAGCTGCGTACAGATGATTGTAGCATTGGCAGAACTTGGTATACCAATGGATGATGCACGTTTTGTTAAAAGCGGAAAAACAATGCTTGACAATCTTATGACATATTACTCAAAGGGAAACGGATTTTTACATATTTTTAATGGAGGCTCAAATCAGATGGCCTCCGAGCAGGCACTTTACGGCATGGTTGCCGCACAGAGATTAAGGGACGGAAAAAACAGCCTTTACAGAATGAGTGATGCAATAAAATTCGAAGGTTCTTCTGCCGGACCTGAAACAGGAAGCGGACTGCCAAATAGAAACAGTGATGTTGTTTTGAAGGAGATAATTGCTCCAGGTAAAACTTTTGATGATGTTATAGGAGTTAATGCCCACAAAAATCAACCTGCAATAGAAGCATTGGCGGCAAGAGGAATAATAAGCGGCAAAAAAGATAACTTGTTTGAACCGGAAGCCACAATGACAAGGGCTGAATTTGCCACAATTATGGTTCAGGGGCTGGGTCTTGTGCCTAAGTCCAATGACAGCTTTACAGACGTGTCATCTGACTCATGGCATGCTCCGTACATAGGCACTGCAGTTAACTACGGCATTGTTACCGGTAATCCGGATAAGACATTTAATCCTGATGGTACCATAACAAAACAGCAGGCTGCCGTAATGGTGGCTCGCGCCGCAAAGCTTTGCGGAATGAATACTGAAATGGAATCAGGAGCAGTAAGGGATGTGCTGGCACAATTTACCGATTATGTTAAAACGGCGGAATGGGCAATGGAGTCACTGGCTTTCTGCTATAATGAAAATATTCTGGAACAATCGGAAATAGAAATTAAGCCTGACAGCAACATTACAAGAGCGGAAATAGCACAGATGTTATTTAATATGCTGGGTTCTGCTAATCTTATCAAGTAAGAATATTCAAGGAGTAACTGAATGAAAATCACAAAGAACAAGGTAATTGCGGCGGTCGCAATTATAGCTTTGCTTATCGCTGCCTTTTGGTACGGAGGCGGTGCGCCGGGCCTTCAGGGATGGAATGTTTCTTCAAAGGACAAGGACACTGTCTCGGAGGCCGTACAAGAAAATGATGCCGATAAAAAGGCAGAAGCGGATTTAGGTGAGTCTGACAAGGCGCAGGACGAAAAAAATAATTCCGAAGATGATAAAAAATCAGAAGATGTTATACCTGAGGAACAGGTAAATGATAAAAAAACCGAATCTGAGAAAGAGACCGGAGAGAGTAATGTACCAAAGCCCGGATTAGCGGAAGGCGAGCTTACGGCTGATGAAAAAGTTGCTCTTGCCAAGGAACTGGTAGGAGCAGGATCTTCTCCCGGGGTTGAAAAGGGTTCTAAGACTTATTCCGAATCTCAGGGTATGATTATTGACGAAAAAACAGGCAAGGATAAATATCTTACGGATCCTGTTCCGGAAGGAAAGCCTGTGCCTGTGGAGCCTCAGAATGTTCAGATATCTGATGTGGAGTATACCTGCACTCTGTCGGTGCGCTGCGATACAATATTGAATAATATGGATTGGCTTGATCCGGAGAAAACAGAACTTGTTCCGGAAGACGGAGTAATTTTTCCTGCTACAAAGGTAACTTTCTATGAGGGCGAAAGTGTATTTAATGTATTGCAAAGAGAAATGAAGAAGTCTAAGATTCACATGGAATTTAAAAATACTCCGATTTACAATTCAGCATATATTGAAGGTATCAATAATCTGTACGAATTTGACTGCGGTGAGTTGTCAGGATGGATGTACAAGGTTAATGACTGGTTTCCCAATTACGGCTGTTCTCGCTATGGACTAAAAGACGGAGATGTTGTTGAATTAGTGTATACATGCAGCCTTGGGGCAGATGTAGGCGGATTCTATTCAACCGGAGGAGAGTAACATGAAAGATGCGTTTTCAAGATACCACCCCTTGGTAAATTTTGCGTATTTCTTTTTTGTGTTTGCTTTTTCCATGTTTTTGATGCATCCTGTATGTCTTTTTATTTCACTGGTATGTTCGTTTGTTTATTCTATATGGCTGAAAGGAAGGAAGGCTGTTTTATTTAACTTCGCCTTTCTTTTGCCAATGATATTTATTACCGCAATTATAAATCCGGCTTTTAATCATGAGGGGGCTACAATACTTACATATCTGCACACGGGCAATCCTCTTACACTTGAGTCAATAGTGTATGGATTTGCCGCAGCTGTTATGATGGCTGCGGTGGTGAGTTGGTTTAATTGCTATAATGAAATTATGGCATCGGATAAATTTGTATATTTGTTTGGGCGGATAATTCCTGCCATGTCTCTCATATTGTCCATGGCTCTAAGATTTGTGCCGAAATTTAAGGCTCAGATTAAGGTGGTGTCAGATGCTCAGAGGTGTATAGGACGAGATGTATCAAACGGAGGAATAATTACAAGACTGCGACACGAAATAACAATATTATCAATAGTTATAACATGGGCTCTTGAGAATGCCATAGAAACAGCGGACAGCATGAGAAGCAGAGGATATGGATTGCCGGGAAGGACTGCTTTTTCTATTTATAGATTTGACGGGAGAGATAAAATTGCACTGACAGCCATACTGACAGCGGGAGGGTATGTGCTTATTGGAATTATTCTTAACGGTTTAAAGTGGAAATATTATCCTACAATGAGGGGAAGAATGACGGAGATATATACAATTACTTTGTATGCCGCTTATGGCATACTTTGCATGATACCTGTCATTGCGGACAGAAAGGAAGAACAGCAATGGAAAGCTACTCAATTAAAAATCTGACATTTTCATATCCTGAGCAGGAGAGACTTGTTTTGGATGATATAAGCATAGATATTGAAAAAGGACAGTTTGTTGTACTGTGCGGACCTTCCGGGTGCGGCAAGACGACTTTTCTAAGGCATCTTAAATCTGTGCTGACTCCACATGGGCAAAGAAAGGGAAGCATTCTGTTTGAAGGCATTCCTCTTGACAGGCTTGACCAGCGGCAGCAGTCCTCAGGAATAGGATTTGTTCTTCAAAGTCCCGAAAACCAGATCGTTACGGACAAGGTATGGCATGAACTGGCCTTTGGTCTTGAAAGTCTCGGCATGGATACTCCGTCAATACGGCTGAAGGTTGCCGAGATGGCTTCTTTTTTTGGCATACAGAACTGGTTCTACAAGGATGTTACAGAACTTTCCGGAGGACAGAAGCAGCTTTTAAATCTTGCTTCAATAATGGCAATGCAGCCGTCGGTATTGATACTGGACGAGCCCACCAGTCAGCTGGATCCCATTGCAGCATCGGATTTTCTCGTAACGGTGGCTAAGATTAACAGAGAACTTGGTGTTACGGTTATTCTTACAGAGCACAGGCTGGATGAGGCATTGCCTCTTGCCGACAGAGCAGTTGTCATGGACGGAGGAAAGATAATAGCAGATGGCAAACCCGGAGATGTGGGGCAGGCATTAAGTGAAGATAATAATAAAATGTTTCTTGCAATGCCTGTACCTATGCGTATTTATGCCGCGGTGCCAAGTAATCTCAGCTGTCCTGTAACTGTAAGAGAAGGGCGAAAATGGCTGGATGATTTCAGCAGAAAACACAGGCTTGAACCATGTGTTGAACATATTAATAAAGAATTTATTTCCGGAGAACCTGCTGCGGAAGTTAATAGTGTATGGTTCAGATATGAGAAGGATTTGCCGGATGTGGTTAGTNNTGATGGGAGGAAACGGAACAGGAAAAACTACTACCATATCACTCATATCAGGACTTAACAAACCATATCGTGGAGAGGTAAGGATATTTGGGAAATCGGCGGATCAGATAAGGGCTGATGAAAAATTCAACGGTATGTTGGGTGTACTGCCTCAGAATCCGCAGTCTATTTTTGTTAAAAAGACCGTGGAGCTTGATCTTTATGAGATGCTTAAAGGCAGACGTCTGTCAAAAGAAGAGTGCATAAGAAGAGTAATGAAAGTATCTCATATGTGCCGGCTCACGGAGTTTATGGACAGACATCCGTACGATTTGTCCGGAGGGGAGCAGCAGAGAGCTGCTCTCGCAAAGGTGCTTTTGACAAATCCCAGGCTGCTGCTCCTTGATGAACCTACCAAAGGTATGGATGCAGAGTTTAAGCGTGTGTTTGCAGGCATTATCAGAAATCTCATGAGAGAAGGAGTGGCTGTTTTAATGATAAGCCATGATATTGAGTTCTGCGCTTCTTATGCAAGCAGATGTGCATTATTTTTTGACGGAAGCATAGTAACTGAAGGGGAACCCAGAAAGTTTTTTTCAGGCAACAATTTTTATACAACAGCTGCAAACCGCATGTCGCGTCACTTAATTCCTAATGCGGTCACAGCGGAAGATGTCATAAAAGCATGCGGCAAAGAGGTATCTAATGGTAACTCGTATGATTATGAAATTGAATATGAACAGAATGATGTAGAGGAAGAAAAGCTTATCGAAGATAATGAAAAAAAAAATAATAAGGTTAGATATATGAGATATATGCTTGCTTTTGTATCACTGTTTATACTGATTTTTTCGGCACAGAAGGCATATCCTTTGATATCGGACTATGCCTGGTCCGCATTTAAGGGTGCCGGAAGTATTGACGAAAGAAGCTATGGTGCAATTCAATGGCAAGATGCAGCAGCTGTTATTTCTTTTGTTTGTTCTATAATTGTTTTCTCATTGTCAGTTTTTCAAAGAAGCACTCCTCCTCCCAAGAGCGTGATTCAGGTTGAAAAGGATAAAAGAAAGCTTTCGAAGCGAACTGTGGCAGCAGCGGTACTCATACTTTTATTTATACCTTTAACAATTTTTATAGGTGTGTATTATTTAGATGACAAGAAATATTATTTTATTTCATTATTGATAATTTTTCAGACAATGGTTCCATTTGCCATGATATTTGAGGGGAGGAATCCTCAGGCAANNTATCGGCACTGCAGGAAGGGCGGCATTTTTCATGCTGCCTAACTTTAAGCCTGTGGCTGCAATAGTAATTATATCAGGCATAGCATTGGGAGGTGAGAGCGGATTCATGGTTGGTGCCATGACAATGCTTTTGTCCAACGTGCTGTTCGGGCAGGGACCATGGACGCCATGGCAGATGTTTGCGATGGGAATAATAGGGTTCCTCGCCGGAGTCCTGTTCAAAAAAGGATTTCTTCTCCGTGAGCGCATAGCTATGTCTGTTTTCGGAGCGTTAGCTGTATTTATTGTATACGGCGGAATTATGGATCCGGCATCGGCTATAATGTGGCAGCCTAAAATTACATGGACTGTGATAGCTACATATATGATCATGGGAATTCCAATAAATCTCGTCCATGCTTCCGCAACTTTTCTTTTTCTTTTTTTCATGGGTGAGCCGATGCTTGAAAAGCTGGACAGGATCAAGGTTAAGTATGGCCTTGCGGAGTAAAGTTGATACTTATTGCCAGATGAATAAATCAATATGTGTTGACAGTATATGGGCTCAATGGTATAATATAGCTATATCAATAAATTGAATATTTTGTTTAAATCGTGGAATCAGGTGTGAATCCTGAACAATCGGGTTACTGTAATGTGGAGCGAACTCCTTTATGCCACTGCGAAAGCGGGAAGGCGGAGCAAGTTGTGAAGCAAAGTCAGGATACACGGTTAAACAATTTCGGTATAATTATTTTCCGTCGAAAAATAATTTACGTTAATTGTAAGCTGGTGATAACACCTGTGTTTTTTCGTTGGAAAATACACAGGTGTTTTTGTATGCCATAACCAATTTTCTGATCGTACGGAGGAAAAATTTGTGTATGAAGGAGAAAACAAAGTTGAGCTGCATGACTGCACTTTTTCAAAAGTTAGAATAAGAAAAGTTACAACACACCAAATAAATTTGAATATAAAAGTATTTCCAAAAATATCGTGGGTGCACACAAGATAAAACACGGGAAATCGCTTTTATAAAATAAAATAAGAAAAGGGGATATATATGAAACAAAACGTTAAAAAATCTTTGATACTGCTTCTTGCAGTGGTTATGATTGTGTCGATGTCGGTAACGGCATATGCGCAGACAGGTACTCCGTCTACGTTTGTAACAGATCCGAATGCTCCGATAACTGTGAACTTAAGTGTCAAATATTATGACAGAGGAGAAGAGGAGACTGTAGTTTTGCCTACTGAAACTATGACATTCAATCCGGCGGGTTTTACAACAACATTCTATGTTGACCCTTCTGCAAACTATGCCAATTTGAACAAGCCAACAGTTATGGATGCTTTATACAAGATATCAGTAGATAGGTTTGTAAATATACCTGCACCTGAAATAGGATGGGATACTTACAGCACTCCTAATGGAGCGTATATATCGAAGTATTATGGGTTGGATACTATAACTGTTGATTCGGGCTCAAATTACTGGAAAGGCTATTCATGGGTACTTCGCATAAACGGACAGGTTCAGCAATATGGATCTGATTACAATGTAATACCTGCAAATCCTGACAATTTGGTTAAAGCCATGTCATATGGCAGCAGTCATCTTCTGAACAACCCTGTGACGGGAGGGTTCCAGCAGGTAAATTATATTGAATTTTCCTATGAACTTGTTGAAGAATACTGGTAAAATTTAGAAAACTAAAAGCAGAAACCGGCAGGGGCAGTCAACCCTTGCTGGACTGCACAGAGGAGAATACATAAAACATATAAAATATGATGAGTATTTTATATGTTTTGTATATTGTCAATAAAAACAAGGAGAATAATATGAGAAAACGATTATTGAGTATGCTGCTTATCATCATGATGATTATTACATCACTTCCGGTTAATTCATATGCGGTTGATTTGCCGGAGTCATATACTGCAGAGCAGATTATAGCTCAGGGAAATAAATTTTATAACATTACAAAGAAAAACGATACAAACTGGCTTCCGATGTCTATGACAGCTTTTACAATTAAGGCCTCTGGGCTTGGTCAACCTGTAATGCCGGATGATGAAGTGTATGAATATTTCATTACGCCTCATCAGAGAATGAAAGAAACATCCAAAAATAAAGCATCATTCTCACTTATAGGAATAATAGACAAAATTTATGACCAGATGGCAATGGGAGCAGATGATTCCGAAATAAAACCAAATATAGATTACCTTTTGAGCAAGCAGAATTCCGATGGTACTTTTTCTGTCAACCCTGTAGAACATGCAAGAGTTATAATTGCTCTTGATGCCTATTACGGAGTAGATTATGATGAAGAGTGGCCAAACGCCAAGCAAGGAGAAGGCTATGGAAAAGTAAATGCTATCAGAGCGTTATTAAGTGCTACTGGTAGGTATCTAAACTGGAACGGAGGTTCCCTTAATGGAAAAATTATAAATTTAAGTACTAATAGTAAGTACGGAGGATTTAGTACTACTGATATATCAGAACAGGTTTTATCTGCATTTCCAATTATAGCACTTTCAAATTACATTAACCATCCTGAAATAGGCGATAAGGTTGTAGATACCATAAACTTGTGCTTGGTTAATTATGAAAAGATATATAGTAATCCAAATCCAGATGTTAGATTCTACTATACCGATGCAATTTGGATGATTCCCGCAATTGTGACTATTGACGGCATGAGTGTAAATCCGAAACTTATTCAGAGATTAGGCGGGGAGGTCACAGGAACAGGCAATGATATCGTCAATTCTAAGAAATTGATAGAAACATACGGACTGTTGGATGCATTGACTTATTTAATTGTTGGCTCAAATGTATCTAAACTTCCTCAGGATGATGGAAGTTATAACATAAAAAATATATCAGGTGAATATGCATTCAAAACCGAGGCTTCAGAATACTTCACTCAGATGGCTGTCATTGCCGCAAGCGATATTTTAGCAGGGGAAACAGCTTACAAAAGAATTAAAGGTGTTCGTGCTATAGCATTGGACAAAGTAAAGGAAGCCATGGCCGAAATAAATATTCCCTCATATGTGGAGGTTAATCCCGAAAGCATTCAGGCGGGAAATAATACTGCGTCCATAAGTCTTCCTACACAGGGCATAAACGGCACAAGCATAACATGGACATCCTCTGACCCTGCAGTTATAAGCAGCGACGGTACTGTTACTTTTCCAGAAAAGACTTCGAAGAAGGTAACTCTCACTGCAGAGGTTAGCGTGAAATATGACAATGGTAAAATTCTAAGCAAGACCAGAGATTTTGAAGTTGAGGTTCAGAGCATGGTCGTTGGTGAAGCCGGACAGCTTCTTGGTGAAAGGTTCGCCTATATTAACGATACGTACGGAAAGGATATTTCTTCTCTGGGCTGGGAAGGAGCCGTTGCTCTCGGAGAAACAGGAATTGATTTATCCGGCTATACATTTGGGCAGCTGTCTGACGGAATATCGGCAGATGATTGTGCGAAAAATATAATTCAGATTGTAATAATGGGCAAAAATCCATATGATTACAACGGAATTGACTATGTGGAAAAGCTGAAAGGATTCAAAGACGATTATTCCGGAAATCCTATTGTTCTTATGGCTTTGGAAGCTGCGGGGGAAGAGCCGGAGGAAGATCTGAAATCAGCTGTTATGGCAAAAACCGTTACGTCAACTTCCATAAGTGCATACAGCCTTGCGGTTAATGCTCTTTCATTGACAGCCGATGCTGACGATTTATGTGCTACAAGCCCATCTGCAATTACGACGGGTTCTGCGGTAGGGTTCAGAGAGATTTACGGAAACTATATAGAATTTATAAGATTATCACAGAATAGGGACGGAATGTTCGGAGATAGTCTCAATGAACACGCTGAGGCTGTTTCTGCATTGACGGCTCTCGGTGAAGATATGTTTACTCCTGAATATGTAAAGGATGGCAATACGGTTCTGGACCCGGTAAAAAATTCTCCGGTGACGGATTTAAGCTCTCTGAAAATTCTGGCAGACATAGTTGCCGGCGAGAACCTGTGGCACAGAATTCAGGTGACAAAAGATAAATACATTGCTCTTGTAAACAGAGCAGAAGGAATTGTCTCTACAGGAAAAGGAAAATACTCGCCTAAGACACTTCAGAAGCTGGAGGGTGCACTGAAGGATGTCGGTTCAGGCAGTGCAGAATTTGGGAAAAATTATTATGAGCTTAAATCGGCAATAGACGGTCTGAGTACGGATTTTCTGCCTGAATTTACCGATTTGGAAGGATATACGGAGGAAAGCACATTAGAATTTATCAGTGCTGCAAATGAATTTTATAAATTTTTGAAGACGGGTAAGTCTTCGGTTTCAAGAGCAAAAGAATATGCAGGAAAGGTTACTGATGCATATAATGCCCTTGAACCTGCTGAGGGAGCAGCTTCCGGTAAGATTGCAAATATGCTTCCGAAATCTTATGCCGGTAATAATTACAATTATGAGTCACTGAAACTAAGTGACAGCAGAATCGGTTATGAATCTGCTCCTTATATTGCCGAGGCAAGACGTATACTCGAAAAAACATCTAAGGCTTATGACGAGCGTTANNGCGTGTTTGAAGTATGTGCCATGGGCAAGGATGTATCAAAGTACAATGTGTATGATGTTACAAATCATAAAAAAGGTCTTCTGGCAACATATCAGGCTACGGATTTTGCCGCTATCATATTGCAGCTTGTTCTGACAGGAGAAAACCCATATGATTACAACGGTGTAAATTATGTGGACTGGCTTCTCAAAAAAGAGCAGGTTGAAAACGGCGAAGGAAATGGAAATTTCGGACCATATGCCAACAATATCTGGGCTCTCATGGCGTTAGGAGCCGTGGGTGAATATAACGAAAAGCTGGTAAAAACAGTGACATCCATGGCTAAAAAAGGTGAATGGGCGGATACAGAGGCATGGGCACTGGCAGCTATACAGAATTATAAGGATGAAATATCAGAAGCCAATATGGAGATTATAATAAATAATTTCCATGAAAAAATGCTTTCGGCAAGTAATTTGAGGGATGACTGGTCTATAGGGAACTCCTTCACCCAGGGATGTGTGATTTCGGGACTGGTTGCTGCGGGAGAAGATATAACATCCGAAAAATGGACAGCAAAGGGACTGAATATACTGACTTCCATGGAGAAGGCTTTTCAGACCGAAGATGGAAAATTTAAAATCGGTGATAATTTTGAACCGGACTTTGTTAAGGATGCCATTATAGCATTAGGTGACGCGTCACAGGGCAGCAATGTATGGCAGAGGACTTATCTGGATAATGAAAAGCTTGAAGCAGCAATAGCTAAAGGAACATCTGCACTTAACGGTGCGTCGAAACAGGTTCCGGAATATAAGAAATCGGCATTAAAATCAGCTTTGGATGCTGCTGAGGGAATCAGCGATGTAAAAGGCAATGGACACATTTATTTCAGGCTGCTTGAGGCAATCAAAGATTTAAATGAAATAAAGCTGCCGGAATTTACGGAGAAATCTTCTTATACCGTCGACAGCTTCATGCGGTTCGAGAATGCCCTTAAGTCAGCAGCCCTCATGTTGATGCAGACAGAAGCAAGGGCATCTTATTTAAATAATTCATGTATTGAAATATTGAACGCATATGATAATCTGAAAGAAGTAGAAACTAATCCGGGCGGTTCGGACGGAGATAAGATTTCAGTAACATTCAGACTTATGGGTGCTGTGAAGCACGGAGGAAAAGGTACGGTTCAGACCTTAAGAAAAGGAAATCTGAAGACATGGATATCCAGAACGAAAGTTGAGGTCAATAAGGGTGCAAAGGTATATGATGTATTCAAGAAGGTACTTGATGAAAACGGGTACGATTATATAGGAGCCGAGGATAACTATGTTAGCCGCATTATAACTCCTGATGGAGTATCTCTGTGAGAGTTGGACAACGGAGCGCTGTCTGGTTGGATGTATACAGTGAACGGAAAACATCCCGGTGTGGGGCTCAGGGCGTATACATTAAGTGACGGCGATGATATTATATGGCATTACACAGATGATTATACTCAGGAGGAAGGTTCCGAAAAATGGAACAGCCAAACTGTTAAACCAAAGACAGACAGCTCCGGTGTTTCTGTAGAAATACAATCTAAAAAAGATAAAAATGATGTAGCATCAGCCAAGCTTACGTCAGAAGAGGCAAAGGCATTTTCACAGGCCTTGGAAAAGACTGAAAATAAGGACGGAATGTCAGCTGTTATACAGGTAAAGCTGCCGGAAGGAACTAAGGGTATGAAGGCGGAAATACCGGAAGAAATAATGAAGGCTCTGAAAAGTAAGGACAACTTATCTCTGAAAATCAGCTCGAATATGTGGGGAATGTTGGTTGATGCGAAAGCACTTAAAAGCATAATTGAGCAGAGCGGAACAAAAAAACTTGAAATTTCTTTTATAGAAACAGAGATTAAAAATTTGACAGAAGAAGCAAAAGAGCTTTTAGGAGACAGGAAAATATACAATGTATCAGTTTATTCAAACGGACNNCATATCCCTTATGATGCGGGAAATGAGGATGTGTCTAAGTTATCGGTATACAAGATAACAGATGCAGGCAGTGCCGAGAAAACCAAAAACAGCAGCTATGATGAAAAATCTAAACTGTTCAAGTTCAAGGTGAATTCACTGTCTTATTTTGCCGTAGGCTATGACGGAGATATTAAAATAAGCTTTACCGATGTGCCTGAGGGACACTGGGCGTATGAGCATATTATGAATCTTGCGGAAAAAGGAATACTGAACGGAAGAGCGGAAAATATCTTCGTTCCGGAAGACACCATAACAAGGGCTGAATTTGCTGTTATTCTTGCAAAAATGAGCGGTGACGACCTGTCTGGACATTCTGCAACGGCATTTGACGATGTGAAAAATGATGACTGGTTTATGCAGTATGTTTCATGGGCAAATGAAAACGGAATAGCCATGGGATATGATAAAATGTTTAATCCAGGCTCACAAATCAGCAGGCAGGATATGGCTGTAATGCTTGTAAGGTATATGAACCATATGGGAAAAGAACTGGGCAAAGGACAGTCAAAGCCGGTATTTGCAGATGACGCGGAAATCGGCAGCTATGCAAGAGAAGCAGTTTATTACATGACTGAAAGCGGAATTATAAGCGGCAGAGGAAATAATATATTTACTCCAAAGCTTCCGGCGACCAGGGCAGAGGCTGCTAAAATGATAAATTCAATGCTTGCGGGATTAGAGCGAAATTAGTTTGATAACGAAATAAAAAGATGCTGTTGGAATTTCAACAGCATCTTTTTTGATTTTTTTCATTGCTGTAGGTCAGATTATATTTTATTGATAGTTCTGTACATCGTTCTTGCGGAATAATTTAAAGAAAGTCCGTCATAAAAAAGTAAACTAAAGCGAGATAGCGATAATATTTATCATGTAGCTTGTTTTGATAAATTTTATCATTACGCATATTGACTTTCATGTTGTTAATGTAATAATATAGCACTGCTATATAGCGGCGTTATATTATCAGAAGGGGTGTAAGAGTGTGGAAGAAATCAATACCAGAGAAAGGTTTCTAAAGGAAGGAAAAAAAGAGTTTCTGAAAAATGGATTCAAAGATACATCACTGCGCCAGATATCCAAAAAACTGGGGCTTACTTTGGGAGCCTTTTACGGATGCTTTAAAAACAAGGAAGATTTGTTTGATGCCATTGTTTTTAGACCGGCAGAGGAACTGCTTGATTATTATGTGACATTTCACAATAATTATATGGCACTGGAGCCGAAGAACCAGCTGAACAGTCTGGGAAAGGTTCCAAAAGAAGGATTGAATGCAATGCTTGAATATATGTACAGGCATTATGAAGAATGTAAACTGCTGTTCTGCCGTTCAGCCGGCACAAAATATGAAGACTACATAGAGGAATTTATTTCGGTTGAAGTGGATTCAACAAGAAGATTTCTTAATTTGATGAAAGAAAATATGTTTTTTTCTCCGGAAATTGATGACCAGCTCAGCCACAATCTTGCAAGCATGTTGTTTAAGGGGATTATTGAGGTATTTGAACACGATATGTCTTATGAACACGCCAGAAGCTATGTAAATAAACTTCAGCTGTTCCACACCGCAGGATGGATGAGATTATTTGAAGAATAATTTTTTTATCCATATATGTGCGGTCAGACGGTTGTGCTTAAGCTGTTTGCGCTTCTTATAATCACATTGTCGGTGGTGTTTTGTCTGAACGGAAGTATGAGCCTCATCAATGCGCTCCTCATGATTATATCTTCATTCATAGTATACGGACAGCTAAAGTCTGCCGGTATGTATTCCGCACTTTTGCGCATAGTAGATCTTTCGGTTGACCGCATATCGGAAATTTTTCAAACACCTGTCATGGATACGGACGGCACTGATATTAAGCCGAAGAATTATGATATTAAAGCAACTGATGTTACTTTTTCATATGACGACAGAAAGATAATTGATGATGTGAGCTTTAATATTCCGGAGAAAACAACAACAGCTATTGTGGGGCCTTCCGGAGGCGGCAAGACCACAATATGCAATCTGATATCACGCTTCTGGGACGTAAATGGAGGAACGATCGGCATCGGCGGAAGGGATGTCAGAGACTATACGCTTGACAGCCTGCTTTGCAACATCAGCATGGTTTTCCAGAATGTATATCTTTTTAATGACACGATAGAAAATAATATCAAATTCGGAATGCCGGATGCTACTCACGAACAAGTGGTACAGGCGGCAAAAAAAGCTTGCTGCCATCAATTTATCGAAACACTGCCTGAGGGATATAACACAATTATAGGTGAATCGGGAGCTACCATATCAGGCGGTGAAAAGCAGCGAATATCCATTGCACGGGCAATTCTGAAAGACGCGCCGATTATTATACTTGATGAGGCGACTGCCAATGTTGACCCTGAAAATGAAAAACACCTGCAGGACCACATCTCGGAGCTCACGAGAGATAAGACAATCATAATGATTGCTCATAGGCTTAAAACCGTAAGAAATGCAGATCAGATTCTGGTGCTTTCTGACGGCAGGATAATTCAGCGCGGCAGCCACGACAAACTGATGAAAGAAATGGGATTGTATGCCAATTTTGTCAATATAAAAAACAAGTTAATCGGATGGAAATTAGGATGATACTAACAGATAAATTTTAAAATCATAATAAATGTTTTGGAAAATCTGCCTGACAGTTTGCACATTGAAAACATAGAGCAAAAATGTATTTGCAAGGGAATTTTTAACTGCTTTTAGATATATGCCAGTAAATTAGCAGTATTGGAAAATTTTTGATTTAAAATGCATATATTTTACAAATATACTAAATTTATTGTAAAAAACAACGATATATCTTGTTGGAGGCTTTTGACCGATGCAGATAAATATGTGACTCTAAGCTGACTTTTTCGTGTGGCGGTATTTAAATATGCCGCTTTATTCTGCAGCGGCTTCCGACATGGAAAATTTATGTTTCAAAAGCCCTGCACAATATACTAATATTTCAGAAATGATAGGAGTAGCTAATATGAAATGTCAAAATATCAATATCATCGGAGCCGGAATTTATCATCCCAAAAACCGAGTCGACAACCAGTATTTCATAGACCATTATAAAAAAATGGACATTGAAGTTGAAGGTTTGATGAAGCATCTGAAAAGAGAATACAGGTATCTGTCAGATGATCCGGATGAAACCGCCATCACGATGGGAAATTATGCCGCAAAAGCGGCTCTGAAAGAAGCAAATGTGGATATTCAGGATATTGATTTGCTGGTTTTCGCAACGGATACGCCTGAATATACTTCACCTGCAAATGCTATAAAGCTGCTGGACGTGCTCGGCGGACCGACCATACAAATGGCATATGATACAAATGCTAATTGTTTGGGATTGCTGACGGCTCTGGATCAGGCGAGCAGGATTTTAATGACCAATAAAAGGTTTAAGAATGCGCTGGTTGTCGGCAGTATACTATTTAGCTCTTTTACAAGCAAGAATGATGTTGTATCGTATGTTAATTTTGGGGATGCGGCCGCAGCTGTGGTTTTAAAAAAAGAAGATGAGGATGAAAAACGGGGATTTATTGATTCTGTGCATATGACACAAACCTCAGAGTGCGATAATATTTTAATGCCAAAGGCAGGGTTCTCCAAAATAATCAGAGATAAAGTAATGGATGAAGAAAATAAAAAGTGGTATTGGGATCCGTTTGACGGTAGTTTCATTTCGGACATATGGGTGAATCTCATCGAAGACTTGACCAGAGACAACGGTATTACCCCTGCGGATCTGGGACACCTGATTTTTTCACAGTTCACTTTGCCGGATACACATTTGGCACTGGATAAATTAGGGATAGATTACAGCAAGACAACTTATGTGGGAAATGAATTCGGATATACAGGAACAACAAGTCCGATACTGGCATTGGACAGAGCCTTAAAGACAGGAAAAATTAAGAAGGGAGATTATGTGACACTGTGTTCGATGGGAGCAGGCACTACCGCCAGCGCCCTGCTGTTTAGATTTTAATACCTGTGAGGCAACCGTGCCAAGTAATATATAATAACTTTTAAGGAGAATGAAATGGTAAAATATAAAAAAGACAATGCTACTTATGAGATGAAACCGGATATGGCTAACAAGGTGCTATATTTGACAGCATCAGGATTTTTCAACGATGAGGATGGAAAATCATTCTTGAATGATTATGATAAGACGGTAAAAACAATTCCCACAAAGGACTATACACTGATACTTGATGCTCCGGACCTGAAGCCTTCAAGCCCGGATGTTGCCGGTATGCTGATCGTATTGCTGGAAAGATACATAANNGTTCAAAAAAAGATATTTTATAACAAAAGGTAACTCAATTACCATGATGCAGTTTAAGAGACTTGGTTCCAGCATTCCGGGATGGACCGAAGGCGTTGAATATGTTGATGATTACCAGGCAGCATTAGCCAAAGTTAAAGCCCAGAAATAAAGACCGACGCACCGTGCTGCAATGTAATTTCGGAAAGACGATGATTGGGGCTCAGCCTCATAAAATGTGCCTGTATTTTTGTATGGGCACTTTTTGTTTTTAATAACAGTATATTACTTCATATAATCAATGAGAAATAATTATATTTTTTAAAAATATGTATATGATTAATGTAAATACTTATAATGGAAGCAAAGTGAAAAAATATGGGCATTAAATAAAAAATTATGGTAAAATCATATTAAATAGAAAATGTAAAGGAGAAAATCATGAGCAGATTCATAGAAATCAGGACTGAAGAATTAAACAAAAATCCGTTTGAACTCATAGGAGGAGACTGGATGCTTGTTACTGCAAAAAAGGAAAACAAGGTCAATACCATGACCGCCTCTTGGGGAGGTATGGGAATTATGTGGAATAAGAATGTGGCATATACCGTGCTTAGACCGCAGCGCTACACAAAGGAGTTTGTTGACGGTTCAGATACTTTTTCGCTGTCGTTTTTAGGCAAGGATTACAAAAAAATATTGAGCTATCTGGGAACAGTGTCAGGAAGAGATGAAGACAAAATTTCGAAGTCAGGGCTGNNCTTATTTCGAAGAATCCGATCTTGTTCTCATATGCAGAAAACTTTATTCACAGGAATTAGACCCGAAGGGTTTCATTGACGGGAAACTTGATGGCGAAAATTATTCAAAAAAAGACTACCACACCCTTTACATATCAGAGATATTAAAGGTTCTTGTGAAAGAATAAACACAGGAGGGCGTATGGAAAGAACATTGGTGCTGATTAAACCTGACGGTGTTGAGAGAAAATTGATGGGTGAGATAATTTCGATATATGAAAAAAAGGGATTTGAAATATCTGCTATGAAGCTGGCAAGACCGACTGTTGAAGTTGCAAAAGAGCATTACTATGAACACAGAAACAAGGTTTTTTACAATGAGCTTGTGGATTATATTACCGGAGGATATGTTTGTGCACTGATCATTGAAGGTGAAAATGTCATAGATGCCGTAAGAAAAATAAACGGAGAAACAGATCCGCTTAAAGCCGAGGCAGGCTCTATAAGAGGAAGATTTGCACTGTCAAAAGCGGAGAACTGCGTTCACTCTTCTGATTCCAAAGAAAGCGCGGAGCGAGAGATAAAAATCTGGTTTCCCGAAATGCCACAGCTTTAAATTAAATTGAAAGGAAAGACGAAGTGATTTACTTAAACGGTTTTTGCATGCCAAATCAATTTATAATGGATGAATATGAATGGACGGGCGCTTATCCTTTCGGGATATTGTATTTTATGGAGCTTAATTATGTGAAATTTGACAGAATTACTGTTTTCTACGGAGGAAACGGCAGCGGAAAGTCTACACTGCTGAAGCTCATTGCACAGAAATGTGGACTTGAGCACAGGACTGTGGTTGACAACACTGATGATTTTATTAATTTTCTCAATATGTGCAGTTGCAGCTATTATGAAGACGATATTGTCAGCTACAAGAAGCCGCCGCTGGGAAGTGAGGTAATTACAAGCGAAGATATAATGCACAAGATTTTAGAGCTGAGGGAAAATAACAGCATTGTATCTGATAGGCGCCAGAAGACGAGAAATGAGTACATGGAAAGCAGGTATTCACCGAATACGCTGACTTCTCTCGAAAATTTCGAGGATTTTAAAAGAAGGAACAAGAGTAAACGCCTGTCGGCTGCCAAGTTTGTGAATGAGCTGGGCGGAATCCGGGAGAGAGAATTTTCAAATGGTGAAAATGTGCTGATTTATTTTGAAGAGATCTTGAAGACCGGAAAGCTTTATCTGCTGGATGAGCCCGAAACCAGCTTATCTCCGGAATTTCAGTTTAAGGTTGCGGAAAAAATTACCGAAATGGCAAGGTACGGAGACTGCCAGTTCATAATCGCAACTCATTCTCCGTTTATCCTCGGGATTGAAGGAGCAAGGATTTATAATCTCGACAGCAGGCCGGTGGAGGTATGTCAGTGGGAGGAGCTTAAAAACATCAGGTTTTACTACAAATATTTCATGGAAAGGCGTGAAAAATTCGAAGGTAATTTTGGATAAAATTGATTAAGAACTAAGACAATATATTAATGTCCTCTTATCAGTTTTTTAAAAATCAGATTGTGATTTAAGGATGCCGCGGGAAGCTTCAGCAGTTTAAAACTATTGCTGTTCCATAAGTTGCAGGATTCCATCAATGCACAATATTTATCTACCATTACTATGATGTAAGTTTCCTTGTACTGCGGCAGCCTGAAGGTCAGCGGCCACATATGATTGTAGATGATATCCCTTTCTGTTTTATTTATATTAAAATAGTGCATGGCATTGGACATGGCGATATCAGGATGTTTAAAACCGTGCAATTCTTTTATGCCGGTTCTTTTTTTAAAATGCCAGTCATACAGGAAAAAATCATGCAGCAATCCGCCTCTGGCTGCAGAGCGCCAGTCAAGCCCCAGCTTTCTGCAGATGCAGTAGCTGCCGTATGATACGTGCAGGCAGTGTTCAAAGCAGTCAATATTCTTGTGCTGCATATACTTTTTCATGGACTGAACCTTTTCATGAGATGAGAGGTCTTGTATACATTTCAGATACGACGCATCCAGCTCAGAGGCGGGGTTAAGCCCCAGTTTTTCGGTAATCTGGTCAATCATTCTGCAATCTCCATTTAGCTATACATTTTTTGACAGTATAATTGTGTCAGGCCTAATTTTATCATTATATAAATATTGCGTCAATAACTACATAATAAGTTATTATTAACTAAAGTTGATAATTTATAAGTGCCGCATTTCGGCTGTTTATTTTTAAATCTTAATGCTTAAAAAAGCCTTTAGTGAACGGCGAAATAAGGGCAGCAATTCCTGATGAAGTTATGAGAATTGCTGTCTTTTAATTTTGTTTTGAAAATATATTTTTTTATATATTTTGGAATAAAGCAATTGAACAAGGCATATAAATTAATTGTATACGAAAGTGCATATTTCGCAGGAGGAGGGATTATTATTACTAATTTAGATATATATGAGGATATAGCAAAAAGAACGAAGGGCGAAATATATTTGGGCGTAGTCGGTCCTGTTCGCACGGGAAAATCGACCTTCATCAGAAAGTTTTCTGAAAATGTAATGCTGCCGAATATAGAAGATGATTTCATAAGGGAAAGAGCGAAGGATGAAATGCCTCAAAGCGGTACAGGCAAGACTGTTACGACAACCGAGCCGAAGTTTGTGCCTGGCAATGCCGTAAAGGTAACATTTAAGGATAATATTAACGCAAATTTAAGGCTCATCGACTGTGTAGGTTATATGATTCCGGGTGCTATAGGAAACATGGAAGGCGAAATCCCGAGGCTTGTAAGCACTCCATGGAATGAAGATCCTATTCCTTTTGCTGAAGCTGCTGAAATAGGAACAAGAAAAGTTATCAAAGATCATTCGACGATAGGTGTTCTGGTTACGACCGACGGAAGTATAACTGATATCGGCAGGGACAATTATATTATGGCAGAAGAAAGAGTGGTAAAAGAACTAAAAGAAATAAATAAGCCTTTCGTAATTATTTTAAATACTACACATCCGCAAAATGAAAATACGAATGCTCTTGCTACTCAGCTGAAAGAAAAATACGATGCACCGGTACAGATTCTGAATCTGATGGACTTAAACACTGAAGATATCGATAATGTATTGGAAAGTGTATTGTATGAATTTCCCATTAAGGAAATTAACGTTGATCTGCCAAAATGGTTCGACGGTCTTACGTATGATTATTCACTAAAGAAAGATCTGATCGATATATTGAAGAATGATTTTGAAAACTACTATAAACTGAGTGATTTTAATGCTGACGACATATTCGCGGCCGATAATGATTTTATTGAAGATTTTTACGTAAAAGATATTGAGCTTGGCACCGGAAGCATCAATCTGAAAGTCGATCTGGATGATTCTTATTATTACAAGGTTATAAGCGAACTGTCAGGCGAGGAAATAACGGGCGAACATCAGATATTGAAGCTTATAGGAGATCTGTCGAAGGCAAAAGACAATTACAAGCGTGTTGAGGCTGCCATTGAAGATGCGAGAATAAAGGGCTACGGTTATGTATCGCCGGGCATAAGCGACATGATTATAGAGAAACCCGAAGTATTCAAAGAAGGCAGCAGGTATGGGATTAAAATTAAGGCACAGGCTCCGTCGCTGCATATATTCAACGCGGGCATAAACACGGAGGTCGCTCCTGTAATCGGCAACAAGGCTCAGAGCGAAGATTTAATGAATCATCTTGTGGATCAGATGAAAGACAATCCGCAATGTATATGGGATGCCGAAATATTTGGAAAGACACTTTACAGTCTTGTGGATGAACAGCTTGAATCCAAGCTTACCGCGATGCCTGAAAATGCAAGGAAGAAACTTAAAAAGACAATAGAAAAGATTGTAAATGATGGCTCCGGAAGCATAATATTCCTGATAATTTAAAGCGTAACGGCTATGTCGTTTCATGCAATATATAATAGATGAACTGTGTGTTCATCTGTTTTTTTGCTGTTAATTATATAAAAATGTCATTTATATTGATAATCTTTCATAATTAGTTGTAATAAAATTTTAAAATCAGCATATATAGCTTGCAAAATATTTGAAATTTATGTTATAATGTGGCTGTTAATATGAAATTGAAGCAAGTAAAATTGGAGCTTTGTTTAAATGGCTAAGAGAAAAAACTTCGGTTTAAAAAACTTTTTCTTTTCTTTCGTGATAGTCTGCATAGTTATTTATGTGTTTCAAAGTTTAAACGGATCAGTCGAAACAATGGTTGCAGAGAACGGAAGTCTGGAAGATGTCATTAAAGCTGATGGAATAATTGTCAAAGATGAAAAAATTTACAACGCATCTGTTGGCGGCAGCGTCACATATTATTGCGAAGACGGTGCAAAAATCAAGTCAGGACAGCTTGTGGCAGATTTAAATACTGATACCGACTCTGCCCAGATAAGCAAACAGATAGCTGAAGTTCAGGCAACAATTGATTCGAAAAAAAATAATTCAAACAGCAAGGCTGAATTTCTGTCACAGGAAACTATTGCAGTATTTGAGGATGAGATACAGTCAAGTATTTTAAACAACGAATTAGGCAATATGTATAATATTGTTGGACAAGTGAATAATAACGGTATTACCACATATGAAGGTTCATATGAGAAGTATGATACAGTGCAGCTTGAAATCATGAAAAAGGATCTGGTAAACAGTATTTCAACACACAAGGTGCCGTATTATTCCGGAATGGCAGGGCTGATTACATATAAAATAGACGGTTTGGAAGATGAATACAAATTTGAAAATGTCATGGACATGACACCAAGCGGCACTGTCAAGAAAGATTATACTTTGTCGGATAAAAAACAAAAAGAAACAGTTGCCGAAAATGAAGGCATGTTTAAGATAATCAGAAATTTTGACTACTATATAGCAGCTACCGTAGACAATGAAAAAGCAAAATTGTTTGAAGAAAACAAGTATGTGAAAACAAGAGTATTGTCAGATGGCGGGCAGCATGAAGTATGGGGATATGTTAAAAAGATAAATTACGGCAGTGAGCAATCTGTTTTAATCTTGTATTTTGATGATTATTTTTATAAAATATATGATAAACGCTATGTAGATTTAGAACTTATAACCGATATATATGAGGGAGTAAAAATAAGCACTAAATCGTTGACAGAACTGAATGGACTGACCGGTGTATATGTTAAGGACGCAAGCAATATAATTAAGTTCTTTCCCGTTGAAATTTTAGGGAGAGATGAGGACTCTGCCATAATATCCACAGGCGAATATGTAGGAGAGCACGATAGAAGAATAATAAAGATTGATGATAAGGTATATCCTACCGTAAAAATATTTGATAAAGTAATTTTGGAGCCTGAAAATGTATATGACGGTCAGATAGCGGATTAGGAGGTTATTGTGAGTATTAAGGAAAACATAGACAGCATTTTGGAAAGAACAGCTGCCGCAGCAAGACGTTCCGGAAGAAATCCCGAAGATATTACGGTTATAGGGGTTTCCAAAACAGTGGATGCAGAAAGAGCAAGGGAAGCAGTTGAAGGCGGGCTGATAAACCTTGGAGAAAACAGAGTTCAGGAGCTTGTCAGCAAGTATGAACAGCTTTCGGACATAAATGTTAAGTGGCATTTAATAGGCCACCTGCAAAAAAATAAAGTAAAGTACATAATCGATAAGACGGTTCTCATTCATTCCGTAGAAAGTCTGGAACTGGCAAATGAAATAAACAAGAGAGCTTTGAAACACCTNNGCTGATTGAATTAAATATCGGCGAAGAGGAAAGCAAATTCGGCATAGGTGAAGAATCAGTGTATGATTTCGTCAAGGCGATGGAACAATTTGATAATATAAAAGTTTTAGGGCTCATGACCGTAGCACCGTTCAGCGAAAATCCCGAAGATGTCAGATGGGTTTTCAGAAAAATGAAAGAAATATTTGATAAGATTTCAGATATGAAACTTATAAATACTGAAATGAAATATTTATCCATGGGAATGACAAATGATTTCGAAATTGCAATTGAAGAAGGTGCCAATATAGTAAGGATAGGTACAGCTGTAAGCGGCAAGAGATTCTACAAGGAGGAAAAATAGTATGGGAGTAATGGACAAGGTGAAAGACTTTATTGGCATCACGGATTTAGATGAAGATTATGAAGAGGAGGAAATTGTTGCAGACGGCAAATATGAAAGCAACAGACCTGAAAGAATGGAAACTTTTACAAAGAAAAACAATGTAATTAAGGTTCATTCTAACACTGATATGAAAGTCTTTATATGTGAGCCGAATAAATATGAAGATTGCACCAAGGCTGTTGACGAGCTTAAAAACAGAAAAGTTGTGGTACTTAACATTGAAGGAATGGAACTGGAAGACCAGAAACAGGTTTTTGAGTTTATTAAAGGTGCCGTATACGCACTTGAAGCAAGCATTCAGAAAATATCTAACGGAATTTTCGTTTTGGCTCCTTGCAATGTACAAATTGACGGAAGGCTGAGCGACAGATACGAAAGGAATTATTTCTATAAATAAGGAGCATTTATGTATACAATAAAGATAGCTCTTAGTTTACTATTGAGAATCATAGATTCATTAATACTAATAAGAGTTTTATTATCATTTTTCCCAACCCTACAATCATCAAAAATTTCCTACTTTATCTATCAAATGACCGAGCCTATACAGGCTCCATGCAGAGCAATTTTAGATAAACTGGGATTAGGCATGGGAATGATTGATTTTTCTCCTATTTTGGCGTTTTTATTATTAGGCTTAATGCAGAATTTGCTTTTTGCTTTTTAGCTTTTTAAAGGAAGAAACGGAAGAAACGAAATAAAGGAAGAAAAGATAAAATGAAGAATTTCGATAAATATTACGATTTTATAAAGGACGAAGAAGCAAGAAGCTCCGTAAGAAAAATCGCTGACAAAGTTTTGTACGTCAGTAAGAATTATACGGCGGCAGTAACGGAATTTACCAACCCCTATGTTGCGGAGCTGTGCATACCCGTAATTAAAAATTATGATGTAAATTTTGAACTTTTCCCCTCATTTGAAAACGGTGAGAGGAAAGTTTTCGTTTTATACCCGGATTATCTTGAGAGCATCAACAAAGATGAATTCATAACAGGAATTCGTGTTCACAACCGGTCAAAATTTAAAAAGCTGGAGCACAAGGATTACCTGGGTGCTTTAATGTCTCTGGGCATAGACAGGAATAAAACAGGAGATATTTACGTGTATGAAGATTATGCGGATATAGTGCTGCACAGCGATATCTCTGATTATATAATATACAATTTGGATAAAATAGGACATAATAAAACGGAAACGGAAAAAATAAATGTAAATGATGTTAGTTTCAAAGAACAGGAGCATGTTGTGCTCAGCATAACAAGTTCGTCAATGAGATTAGACAACATTGTGAAGCATATTACCGGCAAATCGAGAGATACGGCGTCGTCCATGGTCAAGTCCGGCGGCGTGAAGGTTAATTTTCAGGTTGAAGACAGAGTCTCGGCTGAAATAAAAGAAAAAGACATGATTTCAATAAGCAGGTACGGAAGATTTAAAATCTCCGAATTGTGCGGTCTGACAAAGAGCGGAAAGTATAAAATTGAAATCAAGCACTATGTTTAGAGAGGCAAGTATGAATATATTAATAGGAATAGTCTTTGCAGCTTCCGTAATACTGGATCAGGTCACAAAAATGTGGGCAGTGAATGCATTGAAAAACGGACGCTCAATTAAAATAGTAGGAAATTTTTTGCGCTTTACGTATGCCGAAAACAGAGGAGCGGCTTTCAGCATACTTCAAAATCAAAGAATGCTTTTCATAATAGTTACAATAATACTCATGGCCGTTTTGGCATATATTTATTT
The DNA here is from genome assembly GCA_003457065.1 of Clostridiales bacterium. Taxonomy (GTDB): domain Bacteria; phylum Bacillota; class Clostridia; order Tissierellales; family Sedimentibacteraceae; genus Sedimentibacter. The sequence goes on along the minus strand of DMJQ01000203.1, from coordinate 21,448 downwards.
TAAGTCTGATAACATAACGAAATTATCCAGACTTGCAATTGCAATGATTGCGGGAGGTGCCATAGGAAATTTCATAGACAGGGTTGTAATGTTCAGGCGGCAGTTTGCTCAGGAAATAGGAATGGTGGTTCCGTCGGTGAGACTGAGAGACAACGGATACCTTAACCCCAACGAGTATTCGATTAAGCTCAAGGGAGAAGAGGTGGCTAAGGGTGAAATTCTGGTGGAATATTACCTTGCTCTTGACCCTGGTGATTTAACCGGAGAAGTGGACGGCATCGAAACAATCGAGCCTGCGTACGGAATACCAAGCAGATGGATAACCAAGGACAAAAAAGAGCTGGCGGAAATTTACGGCTACACTGTTATAGATCCGCTGTCGGTATTAATAACTCATCTGTCTGAGGTTATAAAGACACACGCCCATGAGCTTTTGTCAAGGCAGGATCTGAATCAGCTGCTGAGCAATATGAAGAAAATAAATGAATCATTGGTTGAAGAAGTTGTTCCCGGAATCGTGTCTCACGGAAATCTCCAGAAAATACTTGGTAATCTACTGAAAGAGGGAATACCAATAAAAGACTTGGAGACTATTTTAGAGACAATCAGTGATTACGGAACATCCGTAAAGGATACTGAGATGCTGACTGAATATGTAAGACAGTCATTAAAGAGAACAATAACCCGCAAATGGGCTGAAGGAGGGCAGATAAGAGTTATTACCTTAAGTACCGATGTAGAAAAATTAATAATAAATGCAATAAGCAAAAATGACAGAGGTTCTTTCTTATCTATTGACCCAGAACTGATGCAGAAGCTGGTAACCCAGCTGATAGAACAAATTAATAAACTAAAAGGTGAAATAAGCGTTCCAATCATTCTCACATCACCTTTTGTGAGAGGGTACTTCAGAAAACTTTTAGATCAGTTTTACCCTAAGGCAGTTGTATTATCCTTCAATGAAATTGACAATTCTGTTCAAATACAGGCATTAGGCAACATAGCAATTTAGATGAAAGTGTGATGCATATGACTTTAGCTAATAAAAACCAGGTACAAATTGATGAATATGATTTATTAGAGCAATATTACGCCACAAGAGACATCCGCATAAGAAATCAGATAGTAGAAAGATACAGCTACTTAGTTAAGATAATAGCTTTGAAGCTGAGGGGAGTCTATCAGCAGTACGGGGATGTTGAAGATATTGTCAACGAAGGAATTATTGTTCTTATGGATGTTATTGAAAAATATGATATATCCAAGAACACAAAATTTGAAACATATGCTTCAATACGCATAAAAGGGGCTATAATCGACTATGTAAGGAAACAGGACTGGATACCGCGAAAGGTCAAAAGTGACTATAAGAGCATAAAAGGTGCGGAAGATGAGCTTGCCAATAAATTCGGCAGGACGCCAAAGGATTATGAAGTAGCCGAACATCTTCAAATAGATATGAAAGAATACAACAGTATAGTCAATAACGCATATGGTACAAGCATGCTGTCCTTTGAGGAACTGCTGGGCGAAGCTAACCTGAGGGAAACGGAAGTGTCAAGAGGCTACGAGCTTCCGGAAAATGAAATAGAATCAAAAGAATTATACCAGGTGCTGGTTGACAGCGTGAATAAGCTCAATGAAAAGGAAAAGCTGGTGATTTCTCTTTATTACAAGGAGGAATTAAAGCTTAAGGAAATAGCGGAGATTTTAAGCATAAGCAATTCGAGGGTATCACAGATACATACATCCGCACTGCAGAAACTGGAAAAGTGTCTTGAGGATTATTTATACGACAATACGGAAAAAAACAAGAGGTGAAAATATGTCAAGAGGATTTTATACTTTAGCGTCAGGTATGCTTACACAGCAGAGGAAAATAGATATTTCAGGAAATAACATTGCAAACATGCATACCGCAGGCTATAAAAAGGAGCAGGCGGTTACGACTAATTTTGGAAGCTTATTAATAAACAAATATAAACAAAACGGAATTTACGAAGAAGCAACACCTCTTAACAGTGTTTCGGTCATAAGGACAATGGAAGAAAGCAATACCATACATTCGCAGGGGTCGCTTGGAGAAACGGGAAACCCGACAGATTTTGCTATTATGGGTGCGGGATTTTTTGCAATAGATAATGGCGGGCAGACACTGTATACCAGAAACGGAAGTTTTAACATTGATGAAGAAGGCTATATGATTCTTGAAGGTGCAGGCAGAGTGCAGGGAGAATTCGGTGACATATATGTAGGGACCGATAAGTTTAATTTTGCCGAAGACGGAAGCATAATTGTTGATGATGAAGTTGTTGATAACATTGCGGTATATGATTTTCAGGATTACAACAGCCTGAATAAGTTCGGCGAAGGAATGTTTATCTCAGGTACCGAGCCTGATCTGGTGGATGATCCCGTAATTGCCAACAAGACGATTGAAAGATCAAATGTAAATGTTACCGAAGAGCTGACAGGCATTTTATCATCTCAGAGAGCTTTGCAGACAGCTGCACAGGCATTGAAAATTTACGATATGATCAATGACAAAGCGGTAAATGAAATAGGGAAAATAAGTTAAGAAGGAGGAAACATATGATTAAAGCATATTATACCGGAACAAACGGAGCGATGAGCAGTCAGAATTATCTGGATATCATATCAAACAACATGG
>DMJQ01000203.1:0-18716 GCA_003457065.1 Clostridiales bacterium | reverse complement strand
GAATTTGCCGATTTGATGTATACAAACATCAGGGGAACCGAGGGTGCAAATACTGAATTGAAATCCGGAAGCGGTTCAAAAATCAGCAAGGTTGATGTTATATTCAGTCAGGGAGCGCCTTATCACACAGGAGTGCCGACAGATTTCTCGATTCAGGGTGACGGATTTTTTATGGTCCAGTTTGAGGATGAAAACCTGTATACCAGGGGAGGGAACTTTGAAATTACAAATATAGATGACGAGAATTACCTTACATATCAGGGAGGATATGTTTTAAACAGTGAAGAAGAGCCTGTAATTTTGGAAAACGATGACGATATAAACAATATAGACGTAGGTGTGTTTGCTTTTGCTAACAACGGTGATCTGGAGCAGGCAGGAAACAACTTGTACAGAATCGCCAATGAAGATGCGGAATACAACCTGCTCGAGAATCCCAATGTAATGAAAGGTTATCTTGAAGCTTCAAACGTGGAAGTTTCTGAGGAAGTGGTAAAACTCATAAAGCTTCAGAGGTCTTTCCAGCTGAATACCAACATAGTGAAGACAGCCGATGAAATAGAGCAGACCATCAACACTCTCAGAGGTTAGTGTTCATGATTACAAGGCGCTCCTGCGCTTTGTTTAAATAAAACTAAATATATAAAAAAGGGAGAGCCATGGATAATTTAGATAATATTAATCATAGTTCAGATATTACCGGTGATTTGCCGCTTCAGGAGGAAGGACCAAAGTATGCTGTCAGCCATCTTGTTTCGGCAAATAAGTTAAAGGTGTATATCAGAATTGAGCTTCTTGACAAACAAGCAGAAGTAAAATATGACGATATAATGAATTATTTGTCTGAGCAAGGTATTGTATACGGTATAAGAGAAGAGGATATTGAAATTTATTGTAAGGTTAAAGAATATTCGAAAGAACTTGTTGCAGCGTATGGCAAAGACCCCGTAGACGGGAAAGATGCGGAAATTGTTTATGATTTTGATATTTCAGAGGGAAATAAGTTTGAGGAAAGTGAAGATGGGACTATCAATTTCAGAAATCTGAACAATGTGATAAACGTAAAGAAGGATGCAGTCTTATGTCACATAATTCCTCCACTGGCGGGAAAAGACGGAACTGACGTATATGGCAATCCGGTAAAGTACAGGCCCGGCAGAAATGTTTCCTTCAATTACGGAAACAATACATATATTTCGGAGGACGGTCTTAAGCTTTTGGCAAGCACTGACGGCTGTGTGGAGTATAAAAATGAAAAGGTGTTTGTAGAAAGTGTTTATAGGGTTAACAATGTGGATAACTCAACCGGGAACATCGACTTCATTGGAAGTGTGGTTATCAACGGAGATGTTAAAGCAGGATTTTCTGTAGCCGCAAAAGGTGATATAAAAATCCGGGGCGTGGTTGAAGGCGCATACATAAAATCCGACGGCGAAGTAGTAATCAGCAAGGGCATGAACGGCATGGGGAAGGGCAGCATATATGCCAAGGGAAATGTGACAAGCAAGTATATAGAAAATGCGTCCATTGTCTCTGAAAAGTGCATATATGCCGAAGCTTTGATAAACAGCGATGTAAAAGCCGGAGAATCAATAATATTGCGCGGCTCAAACGCCGCCATAATAGGTGGAGCAAGCCAGGCAGAAGATATGATTTATGCTAAAACCATCGGAAGCAAGACCAATCCTGAAACAAATATTACTATAAACTTAACAAGATACCAAGAAGAACAAAAATCAATATCACAAAAACAAAAATTAAACCGTCAGTTGGAAAAAGAATTAGCTGCAAAAAACAATGAGCTTAAAGAATTAGATGATAAAATGGATCTGATTTTAAATTCGTACATGGACAATGAAAATAAAGGTACTGTTCATAAACAACTGCTGTTCATGAAAATAAAAATAAACAATGAAATCAGTGAAATTGAAAGACAACTAACGGAAATATTACCAACCGACAACATAGCTGATCATAAAATAATCTGCAAGGGTATTATGTATTCCAATACGAGAGTGACTATCGGCTGGATGAAGTACAGAGTAAGACAGGATATCAGCTTCAGCAAGCTGTATAATGACGGAGATGATATTTCGATAGTGCCGTTAAACTCTGCAGACTTAGAAATATAAAAGAANNGAAATGCACATAGATGTTTTAAAAGAAATAGGAAATATCGGAGCAGGCAATGCTGCCACATCTCTTTCTCAAATGCTTTCTAAAAGGATAGACATGAATGTGCCGGAAGTAAAGCTGCTAAATTATGATGATATTATCGAATCCATCGGAGGAGCCGAAAATGTGGTCGTAGGAATTTTAGTGAGCTTTGACGGAGAAATTGATGGCATCATATTATTTTTATTGAAAAAAGAATTTGTTCACTTAATATTAAATTCATTGCTGGGAACTGAGCTTCACAGCTTTGAAGAAATATCCGAAATGGAAATGTCGGCACTGTCGGAAATAGGAAATATAATGGTTTCATCTTATGTAAACTCAATATCATCACTGACAAATATGAAAATTGACATCACTGTGCCGTCATTAAACATTGATATGTCAGGTGCGCTTTTGGATGCTGTAACGGCAGAATTTTCAGAAGCCGCAGACAAAGTTATTTTTATTAAGGAAAAATATTTTTGCCAAGATGAAACAGTCTACAGCCACATGCTTGTGCTGCCAAGCACCACATCCCTCAAGATTCTCTTACAGAGGTTTGGAATAGATATATGAGCAATGAAGTAAATGTAGGAATTTCAGACATGAAAATTGTAAATGTCCCGGAAGGATTGATCTCATACGCTCTTGGATCATGCGTGGGCATTTGCATAATAGACAAGGCAGCAAAAATAGCAGGGATGGCTCACATTATGCTGCCATACAACAATAACATCGACAGGATCAATATTTTTAAGTATGCAGACACGGGAATAGCTGAGATGGTTAAGCAGATGGAATATATAGGCGGGTTAAGACCAAGAATGGTTGCAAAAATAGCCGGCGGAGCAAGGATGTTCGATATTAAGGGAAGTTCCACAATCGGAAATATAGGGGAAAGAAATATAGCAGCCACAAAGGAAACGCTGCAAAAACTTAAGATAAGGCTGTTTGCGGAAGATGTGGGGCTTAACTACGGACGTACGATAATCTTTGACAGCAGCACAGGAAATCTAACCATAAAATCATTCGGAAAAAGTTTAAAAGTAATATAATAAATAAGGACGGTTCACACTTAATAGGTATGAACCGTCCTCATTTGTTTTTTGTTTTCAATGATTTGGATGTACTGACACATACTCAATTGCACGTATTACCTCTGCAATTATCTCTGCCTGGTGCTGTGTCTCAAGAGAGGAATATTCAGCATATACTTCACCTTTTTTGGTAGTGAGCTAGCATGGCTTAAGTTGATTGAGAGCCTTCGCCATAATATCATCGATGCATTGTTCACACTTGCATATATTAGCATATGAAGTGTCGGTTTTTAGGGTGCTGTGAAGATAGTTTTTTACAATTTCTTCCATGTAATTCCATACCATATAAAATCCCCCTTATAAATAGTATATTTATATTAATTTATTTTTTCCCTGAACATACCTACCAATGCAATAATTATGTCGTTGTGATACTTGTGGCTGTTGACATCATTAAAATCGTAATATTCATTATACAGTGAGTTGATGTAGCCTAATTCCTTGTATGAAGGGTTACAGCCGTAGAGCTTGTTTATGGCGTGCTCAACCTCTGCCCTTGTTATTGGGTCATCCGGATGAAAGTAATCTCCTTCACCCGTAACCAGATCTCTGGATGATATTTTTATTATTTCCGCTTCCGCCCAATGCTTGCGTATGTCAGCATATTCATGATTGCTTGAAGCTGGAAGAGAACTCAGCATACTTTTGTAAGCGCTGATTTTAGTGAGCATCTGGCAGAATTCGGCTCTTGTCACGCTGTTGTCCGGTTTGAAGGTTTTGTCCTTGTATCCGGANNTATATAATCCCTTGCCCAATGATTTCCTATGTCCGTAAACTTTGATTTTAAATATGCGCCGGAATCGTAAGGCAGATTATTTAACCTGCAGAAAATTGTCACCATCTCTGCTCTTGATATGGGCAGATCCGGTCCGAAGTTTAAAGAATCTTTTCCGTTCATGTAGCCGGGAAGAATATTTTCAAAATATTCAGGCTCAGTTACGTTTTTTTGATATTTCAGACCTATGTCTTCAAACAGTTTTCCGGCATTTTTAAAATTGTGGACATCTAAATTAATCTTGTGCCTTCGAGGCTTTCGCTTGTTTGTAATTGTGGCGGAATATACCGTGCGGTTTCCATTTTTGTCAACAACGGTAAAAAGGTAATCTCCGCTGTATTCTATCTCTTCGGGGTGATTGTATGTGAATGACTTGTTGTCGGAATTTTTCATGGGGACATACTTGCCGTCGTAGGTTATCATGTAATCCAGTCCGAAATCATCCACAGCCTTCACTTCAAATGTCAAATCATTAATGATATCAACATTGACCGACGGTCTGCGGTAATCGATGCCTGTTATGTTGAAGTTGAAAACCTGTTGAGAACCTTCTGCTTTTACCAGAACTTCATATCTGCCGTTGTCGTCATAGATGGTTTTTGAAGGATAAGTGGTATACTGGCTGTTGTTGGCAAAGTTGTAGCCGTAATACTCAACAAGGGTGCTGTAGTTATTGTAATTAATCGGCGACATGTATATCAAAAGATAAAACTCACCCTGCTTGATTACCTTGAAATTGTATGGCTCATCATCCACTTTGACTGTAAAATCCTTCATCTGATTATTCTGTACGGTTCCTATGTAGTAGTTCACTTCGTTAGATGATACGGTACTGCCGGGTGTAACTATTTTTCTTACTTTATCAAGCTTCATGTTCAGCAGAATCTGCTTTTTTTCATAATCGTACATCAAGCCGAAACTTGCGTTTATTTTATCATCATCCTTGTCTTTATCTTTGTCTTTGTCATCAGAGTCGGATTTTTCGATGCCTTCAATTTTATAAGTGAATGTCCTCCAACTGCTGCCATCGTAAACAGTGAACGGGTACACACCGTTTCTGTCCGCAACATACGAGGCGCTTGTACCTCTCACAAAGTATCCGGATGGAAGATATATGTCATATGTGTAATCTTTATCTTCTTCTTTATGGCCGTAAGGCGTGATTTTAATTTCTTTGAAATTTGTTCCGGATACATCGCTTTTTGTAAAACGTGCTTTTATTTTATCGCTTTCGGCGCCGTAGCCTATGTTAAAGGAGCTGAGAAACATCAACAGCGCCAATGTTAAAATTGTAATTTTTTTCATAAGTACTCCTATCTGTTTTTATATAATTGCAGCTGTCTTTCATATAAGTACTTGGTAATTACAGCTTCATCGGATAATGGCAATCTTTCAAACATGCATCCGTAATTAAGTGCGGATAATTCTTTGGTAGCATTGTCATATACCTTGTCAATTCTGATAGCTTTGGCTTTCAATAACAGAACCTGACTTTTTTCATATTTAAATTCAAATGTTAAAACATCATTTACCATTAAATCATAATTTGCGGAAATCAACATTCCGCCGATGCTTAAATTAAGGATGTTAATTTTCATGTTAGGAACATCTTTTGTTATATCTTCATCATTTCTTATGAGACTGTCTATGTAAAAAGATAAATCGGTGCGCACCTTTAATGAATTTCTTCTTTCTATAACTTTTTCCGCTTTTAATATCAGCGCATTCAGCTGATTTTTTGATGCCACTATAACTTTGCAGAAATAAGGTGCTATTCCCAAGAATTCATTGTAAATTTCAATAATAATTATTGCCTTTGAATTTAATGCAGGCAGATTTTTGCCCTTAACTTTTATCACATTGTTATTAATGCTTAGCAGATGACCGCTTCCCAAAAACTTTTTATTCTTAGTGTATATTTTAACCATTTTTTCGGTATTAACCATGTGGTCCTCCTTGTATTAAGGATACTCAGCATCCCATTTAATTACTATTTCATCATTGTTAGATATGAGGTTTAAGTAAGAAGCTTCACAGCCGTTATGTAGAAGAACAATGTTGCCCTTGGGATTTGCGGGGTCAATGTCCGTGTAATTTAACATATCGGCAAATATGTACGGCATATTATCACTTCGTTTCGGAAGGTTAATCCTTCTGTTGTTGACAACGACAGTAATGCCTGGTCCTTCGTCAGCTTTAATATCTTCCTGCTTATCAGAAACGTTAACGTTAATGTTAATGTCCTCCGGTTCTTGGACGGTATTAACATTCTTATCCTCATGTTCATCAGCCACATAAATGTCTTCAAGTATGGTCGTAGTTTTTGTATCTTCCGGCTTTTGAGCTTCATCGTTATCCTGTTCAAAGCCGTATGCATACGCAGCCTTTAAAATATCTATTCTGCAGCCGTCATACAGCTCGAAACTCATATCTGGCACAGTACCTTTTACAAAGCTCTTATACAGGCTTTCATCCATGCCGTAAAGCCTGTACAGATCAGAAACTGTCTTAAGCTGAATTACCTCAATGGAGTCTGAGTTTCCGATTATGTAATTTTCATTCACTTCAACATTATTGACAAAATATCTTGGGCATAGCTCTGTCTTCATGCCATTAAAATAAACAAAACCTTTTTTACCCGTCTCAGCTATATCAGAAATCTTAACTATTGGAGTGGCACCGTCCATTGCAGGCACAACCTCTATTACGTCTCCTGGACGTATGACGGTTTCTATGGTCGATGCCTGTGAATTAACGTATATCTGTGACGGAGTCGAAAATTCTCCGGCATAGTAATGCTGTTCACCGTTTACTAAAAATCTTAAACTCTTTCCTGAAAATCCGATTAATTCTTTGGTGTCAAAACCGGACATTAAAATAGCATCCATAACCTTAAGCTGTCTTATGCCGTACAGCCGGATTTTCTTATCATTGACCGTTACACTGAAAAAATCATAATTCTTGTTCAGCACGACTGAATATGCGATTCCCAGAGGTGTTATAAGCTCCGGGCCGTAATATTTTAGTGATGACAGATCAACATTTTTAAGGCTTTTTTTATCAGTGAGAGCAATTCTTGTCTGAGGAATATTTAAAAATTCTGAAAGAAATTCCCGCAAAAATGGAGTCTTGCTTCCGCCGCCCGCCAGAAATACCGCAGCCGGAGCCTCATTGTTCATTTTTAATATTTTGTCTGATATATCCGCACATAGATCATATACTGCCGGCTTGAGTGAATCAAGTATATCTTGCACACTGACATCCTGAGTAATTCCAAGAACATTTGTCATTGATACAGAATCATTGTCTTCGTTCAAAGCTGCCTTTATTTCCTCTGCGGCATTAAAATCGACCAGGAAATTTTTCATTATACATTCTGTTATTTCGTCGCCTGCTACTGTTGCCATGTCGTAGCCGACAATGCTTCCGCTCTTGGAAATCGCTATATCGGATGTACCTGCACCGATGTCCACCAAAGCTAAATTCAACAGCCTTAAATCTCTGGGGATTATCAGATCCATTGCCGCTATGGGCTCCAGTGTAAGATTGCTTACCTCAAGGCCGTTGTTATCCATGCAGGAATAAAGCCCTTCAATTACAGTATGAGGCAGAAAGGCCGCAATAATTTCAACAGACAGTTTACTTCCTCTGTGGCCTTCTATTTTAGACATGCTTCTGCCGTCCAGCGTGTAACTGAGTACACTGTATCCGACGCAGTAAAATAAATCATTGTTGTTTGAGTCCTTTGTAAAAACTTCCTGAGCCAGCTGCAGAGCTTCCGTTTCCATTGCTTTAATAAAGTCAGGGGAAACAGGGGCTCTTGGATCGGAGTCCTTTTCAAGCAATATACGTTCGGTTTTCAACGCCCTCCCTGCAGCAGCAATGCACACCTTGTCCAATTTTATGTTAAGACTTTTTTCAAGTTCATCTTTCACTATGCCGACGATTCTGCTCACTTCTGCAATATCTTCTATCTGACCGTCAATCATTGACCTTTGTTTATGAAAATAACTTTTTATTTCAGTTGCTTTAAGGGTTTTATTAATATTTTCACATACAACTCCGACGACAGAGCGCGTTCCGATATCTAATGCAAAAATTAAATCATTCATATTAAATCTCATCCTTTGGGATTTTAAAATTCAGGAAGTAAATATAAATGTCGACTATTGAACCGAAAAGTTCTTCAGGTACCTGGCTGCCAATGTTAAGCTGAGACAAAAGAACCGACAGAGAATCATCCCTGTAAACCGGCACTCCGGTTTCCTCGGCCATTTCAACAACCTTGTCTGCTATAAATCCTGAGCCGGAAGCAATCACCACAGGGGCATTGCTTTTATTTGTATCATATTTTAAAGCAACAGCATGCCTTGAATTATCGTTATATTGTGACATCTACACCGCTTTTCCTTTCAGATAAATTTGAAAATACCTCGTTAAATTTCCTTCTTTTAACACTTTCCTGAACAGTCATATTTGTTACGCTCAAGTTATTTTTACTCAATAATATATTTAAGTCGTTTTTTATTTTTTCTATATGATCGGCTAAGTTGCCGGGTACATAAATATCAAGAGCAAGTTTTGATTCTTTTAAAACCAGCGTGGTTTCAAAATATCCGAGGCCTTGTATGTCGAAGGTTATAAAAGCCTTGTATGACTGCTGATATTCAGGTTTTCTTTTTTTGTCCGGGCTTTCATCATAATCCTTATATTCCTTGCCTATCCATAGTTCCGAAAACATGAACATACCGTTGTAATTAAGAGGAAGAAACATATGTGTCAACGGGATGTGAACATCACGGCTGAACAGAAGAGATTCGGTCATGTCTTCCATCACACCCTTATTTGTCAGACTCTGACTTTCTTTTGCTCCTTTTTCAAGAAGCGTTAAAAATGATTCTATTGAATCGTTTTTAACGTTTGAAGCTGTTTCATATGTGCTTATTAAAGACATTTTAAGGGTTTCCATGTATTTTTCATCAACATCAAAATTATACCTTATGAATTCAAACAAGCTCTCCAGATCATTTGAAAAGTTGTCTTTTGAAGCAGTCTCCAGCCTCACTATGTTATGAACCAGCACGGACACGTAATCTCTCACGGGACCGAAGTCATTCATTTTAGAAATATATCTTCCCATAAAAGGAAGAATTTCGTTTTTTAATAAATTTAAGTTTAAGTCCAGTCCCTTAGAGTTGTCGGGAATTAATTTTTCGGTCATTTCATTAAAAGTTTCTTTTAACATGTCCGGAATGTTTTTTTCGATGTTTTTAAGTGCTGAATCTATTGATTTGCTTGTTTCTTCAACAGAAACAAAGCAGTCGTAGCTTCTTAAAAAGTTTTTTAAGACTGCTTTAAAATCTTCACTGTCGGGATTGCTTTTTAAAAGAGCCCTAAGGTTATCGAAAAATTCACCGTGAAATTTCGTGTATGTTTTCTGCTGAAATTTCAGAAAATCTAAAATTTCGGCATCATTCATTTCTATGCTTTTTAAAAATGATTCAAACAGTGTCCTGAGAACCGGATCGCTGTTAATATTTTGATTTATAAACTGTTTATTTAAAAGAAGTTTTTTTGCTCCTTCAGCTAAAACAGGAGAACTTTGCAATGATTTTACAAATTTCTCAAAGACCGAATCAGGATTGTAATTGAATAAATTTTGTTTTGTCTGGTTGCTCGGATCCTGCTTTGGTGTCCTTGTAACCTTTGTGGGATCAATGACATCAAAAGGCAAGACCTGTTCCGGCTTTATTTTTGGCTTGTTGAGTCCATTGTCATTTATAGGATTATTGGTTTTAATGCTTATATTATTATCGAACATATAAACTCCTGTAAGGTTTGTATTAATTATACTATAGAATTTAAAAAAATTAAACCTGGTCAATTATTATATCGGCAAAATTATGATTAAAATAAGTAGGTTCAGGTAAAAAAATAAAAAAGTTCCGTGGTATTGCTTAATAATTTGAAAAAATTGCCGATATAAAATACAGATATAAAGGCTCGAATAAGGAGATTAATATGGATAATAATTTAGATTCTGTACTTGATATGTATCTTTTTGAAGCAAATTCATTATTAGAACAACTGGATGACATTTTACTCAGGGCCGAGAGCGAACAGGCCTTTGATAAAGAATGCATAGATGAGATATTTAGGATTATGCATACCATTAAGGGTTCATCTGCCATGATGCAGTTTAACAGCATCATGACTATTTCACATAAGGTTGAAGATTTGTTTTACTATATAAGAGAAAACGGCGTAAGCCAGAAGTACAACGAACAGCTTGTAAATATGGTGTTCAAATTTACAGATTTCATAAAAGATGAAATTAACAAAATAGAGGAGGGGCAGGAGCTTGAAGAAAACCTGGAACCCTTTGAAGCGGAAATACTGGATTTCTTAAATATGATTTCAGGCAAGACACCTGACGGAAGCACAGCCACATCTAAGGATGAAGCGGCACTGACACAAAGCGCAGCTGTATCGGAAGAAGATGCGGAAGAACAAGGCTCGGCTTCAGACAATAAATATGGCATAAAGATTATTTTTGACGATAACATAGGCATGGAAAACCTTAGGGCATTCATGATAGTCAATCAACTGAGAGAAACCGGTATTGATTTTACATACAAGCCTGAAAATGTGGAAAGCATTTCTGAGACGGCACAGGAAATAATAAAGGACGGTTTTTTTGTTTATATTAATGATAAGGAATCACTGAACGCAGCCGTGGGAGTTATAAGAGAAGCTCTTAACGTTAAGAATTATACTGTAATGGAATATAACGAAGAACAGGGCCAGGCTGCGAAAGGCGAAGCAAGCGAAGCGAAGCAAAATGTAANNACTGCACAATCTGCAAAGGCTAAAAATGTTAAAAGTACCAGAACCGATACCGGTTCAAAACATAATAAGCAAAGCCTTATAACAGTCAACCTTTCCAAATTGGACAAACTTGTAAATATTGTGGGAGAACTGGTTATAGCTGAATCAATGGTCGCATCTGACGGCGAGATTAAAAAATTAAATTCCGAAAACTTTACAAAATCAACAAGACAAATGAGAAAGCTTACAGACGAGCTCCAGGATATTGTCATGTCTCTGAGAATGGTGCCTGTGTCAGGCATATTCCAGAAAATGAAAAGAATAGTAAGGGACATGGGCAAGGAACTGAACAAGGATGTTGAACTGATACTTACAGGAGAAGACACTGAAATTGACAAAACAATTGTCGACGGAATTTCAGACCCTATCATGCACCTTGTGAGAAATGCCATGGACCATGGAATTGAAACAGAAGAAGAAAGAATCCAGGCAGGAAAGGACACAAAAGGAACTGTCAAATTGTCTGCTTCAAATACGGGTGGTGAAATCCACATAACCGTAGAGGATGACGGCAGGGGATTTGAGTCTAAAAAAATACTGGAAAAAGCAAAAGCTAAAGACATGTTAACAAAACCCGAAGGCGAATATACTCCGAAAGAAATTTTTCAGTTTCTCATGCTGCCGGGATTTTCAACCAATGAAAGCGTAACTGAATATTCAGGCAGGGGAGTTGGCATGGATGTTGTTAAGTCAAATGTGGAAAAGGTAGGCGGAACGGTAGTATTAGACAGCAAAGAAGGGGAAGGAACCATAATAACATTTAAGATTCCTCTTACACTGACAATAGTTTCAGGCATGCAGGTAGTTGTGGGAGATTCTGAATTCATCATTCCCATTAAAAATATACAGCAATCATTTAAAACGTCAGAAAAGGAAATCATCCACAATACTGACGGCAGTGAAATGATTCTGATCAGGGAAAAATGCTACCCGATAATAAGAATTAATGAATATTTTAATATAAACACAGAAGTAAGCAATATTGAAGACGGAATACTGATACTTGTTGAATCAGGAGATAACAGCATCTGCCTGTTTGTGGACAGGATTATAGGAGAGCAGCAGGTGGTGGTTAAGCCTCTTCCGCCAATACTTAACAAATATAATCTTAAAGAAGCAGGTATTTCAGGCTGCTCCATCTTAGGAGACGGAAGCATTAACTTAATCCTTGACATTGGAAATTTAATAGAAAGTATGTAGATATNNTGCATAAAAATTACGGCATTGACCTTTCAAAGAAAAGAATATTAATTGAGGGTAGAATGTCAAATTTAATAGAAAAGAAAGGCATGAGCAGTTTCAGCGAGTATCTTGACAGCATAAAAAGAAACAACAAGGATGAAATAACGATGCTCATCAACAAGCTGACAACAAATTACACATATTTTTACAGGGAAGAAAATCACTTTAAATATCTGAGGGACGTAATTCTTCCTCACGAAGAAAAGAATAACAAGACGAAAGTTTTAAATATATGGAGCGCAGGATGCTCTTCAGGGGAAGAACCATACACATTGGCAATGGTATTGGATGATTATTTTAAATTTATGAAAGACAAGTGGAAAATACAAATTTATGCAACCGATATTTCTGAAAATGTACTATCTAAGGCACGGGACGGAATATATTCGGTAGAAAGCATAAAAAACCTTCCCGAATCATACAAAAAAAGATATTTTACCAAAACCAAGGACGGTAAATATCAGGTATTGCCTGAAATTAAGAAACAGATCACATTTAAGGTATTCAATTTAATGGACCCTGTTGTAGCAAGAAATAAATACGATGTTATATTCTGCAGGAATGTTATGATATATTTTAATGCCGAAACTAAAATAAATATAGTCAATAAGTTTTATGATGCAACAAAGGCAGGGGGATATTTAATGATTGGACATGCCGAAACAATACAAAGAGGCAAATCAAAATACCTTTATGTTAACCCGGCAATTTACAAAAAGGAATAAGGTATGATAGCAGACAAGATAAAAGTATTAATTACCGACGACTCTCTGTTGTTTAGAAATGTATTAAAAAATGAGCTGAGCAAGGATATGAACATAGAAGTTGTGGGCATGGCTGTTGACCCAATAGACGCCATGGCAAAAATCAAGGCATTAAATCCGGACATAATCACTTTGGACATTGAAATGCCAAAAATGGACGGCTTAACATTCATAAAAAAATTAATGGCGGAAAGCCCCAGAAAGGTTGTGCTTGTCAGTTCGATGAATATAAGTGTCTTTGACGCACTGCAGTCAGGCGCTGTGGATTTCGTAAAAAAGCCCGATATGTCATCAAGCAATGACCTGCAGTCCTTTATAAGGGAATTGAAAACTAAGATAAAGATTGCGTCAATTGCCAAGCTGGTCACATATAAAAGCCCTAAGAAAGAAGGACTAAAAGGAGAAACGGTCAAAACTGATACTTCAAAAATACAGCTTGCAAATCTTATTAAATCGTCAACAAGAAAAGTTATAGCCATAGGAGCATCAACGGGAGGTACCGAGGCAACTCTTAAAATACTCAAAGAACTACCTAAGGATGTTCCGGGAATTCTGGTGACACAGCACATGCCGCCGGGATTCACAAAAATGTATGCTGACAGGCTCAATAAAGTATGCAGCATGGAAGTAAGAGAAGCCGCCAACGGTGAAAGATTGCAAAACGGGCTTGCGTTAATAGCTCCCGGCGACAGGCATATGCGTCTCATGAAGGACGAAAAAGGCTACTATGTCACATGCAGAGAGGGAGAAAAAGTAAGCGGACACTGTCCGTCGGTGGATGTGCTTTTTAATTCCGTGGCAGAAACAGCCGGAAAGAATGCTGTGGGAATCATTCTGACAGGAATGGGCAGGGATGGAGCTCAGGGCCTCATGAACATGAAAAAAGCAGGAGCCTATACAATAGGACAGGATGAAAAATCCTCCGTAGTTTACGGAATGCCAATGGTTGCCTACAACATAGGAGCAGTTGCCGTACAGGCATCAATAGAAAATATTGCCGATATATTAATAAGGCATTTAAATAGATAAATCTGCGAAAACTCATAATAGTTCGAATAAGAAAGGAGAAAAATATGTCAGTACTTTCAACCAGCATATATGGTTCATCAACAAACAAAGGATATGGCGGCTTATTGTCTGGATTAGATACAGACGAGTTAGTCAATCAAATGACTGCAGGTACCAGAAATAAAATAAACAGACAGTACCAGGCAAAGCAAAAACTATTATACAGGCAGGAGGCATACAGAGAAGTAAGTTCAAAACTCATAGCCTTCAGCAACAAATATTTTTCATATTCATCCGGTTCAAAAACAAACATTTTAAGCTCGAATTTTTTTGAATCATACACATTTAAATCTTCGTCCAACTATGTAAATGTTACGGGGAACGCAGACAATATCCAAAACTTCGAGATTAATTCAATATCAAGGGTAGCGACAGCGGCTAATTTTACTTCAGCTAAGAATGTGTCAAGCCAGGAATTCCATTCTGAAAGCATAACAGAAAAGACATCAACAATTGCGGGTGCAACATTTACAATAGAATTTAATGATAAAAATTATAATTTGGCGATCGATAAAGGTTTTGGAAACGGCTCTGACGATGTTGAACTTAAAGATGTAGTGGAACAGCTTAATAAACAATTGGCCACTATAAAAGGCAATGAAAAAAATGATTTGTTAAAGTATAAGGTTGACAATGGGAAAATAGCATTTGAAAATGGTACGGCGAAATTGGTAGCCGCAAGCAGTGCCATAACAGATAACTTGAATATGGAAGTCGGTAAACAGGCAATTTCAGAAACAAAAGTTGAAACAGGCAACTTAACAAAAGATGCGAAATCCATATTACAAAGCAAGGATTCCTATATAACATTTGAGTTTAACGGTGTATTAAAAAAGATAAACCTTAATGATACAGTTACTGATGCTGATTCTTTGAAGAGTTATCTAAACAGTGAGTTAGAAAAGGCTTATGGTAAAGATAAAGTTGTTGTAGATGTTTCAGCAGAAAATAAGTTAACTTTTTCAGCAAAAGACGGCAAAACAAATATATTTGGTGTAAGTTCCATAAGCACTGAACTCGGCAATTTTACGGGAATTGAGTCTGGAGATTATAATAGGGTAAACAAGAAAGTAGCGATAGAGGATGCCGGGCTTTTTACCGCGCCTACGAGTGGTGAGGTAGTTGACGAAAAAGGAGAAAAATTTGACGGATATGAAATACTTGTGAATGGCACATCTGTTAAAATAAAAAAAGGTGCTTCACTTAATGATATCATAAAACAAATCAATAACGAGACAGATGTAACCATTTATCATTCTGCAACAACCGATACATTTACCGTAAGAGCAAAAGAGACAGGGGAAAATAATGGTGTAGATATAACGGATAAGACTGGTACTCTGGCAGAAGCGCTGTTTGGAACTGGCGGTGTCAAGGGTACAGATTTTGCAGATATTGAAAGCTTATTAGACGATAGACTTCAATCTCATCCGGGATACAAATATGAATATGATGAAGCAAATAAAAATTATAAAATATTAGATGAAGCCGGTGACCCGAAAGGCACGGCAACATTAAGCTCTGATAATAAAGTAAATATTACTATCGGCGGTAATACAGAGGAAGTAACTTTAGTGAACTACGTTGTAAATGCCGGCACCGACACGGAAATGACCTACACATTAAATGGTGTGCAAAATACAATTACCAGAAGCACTGCCAACTTCACAATCGATGAAATTAACATCGAACTGAACGAAAAAGCTAAAAATATTGACTTTTCAAAACCTGTGACTTTTGACGTTACAAACAATGCAGACGAGGTTGTTGAAAGGGTAAAAAAATTCATTGAAGAGTACAATGAAATAATAGGCCTTGTAGGTACCGGTACAAGTGAAAGACCAAAAAGAGACTATCCTCCTCTGACACCTGAGCAGCAGGACGATATGAAGGAAGAGGAAATAAAAAACTGGACGGCTGAAGCTAAGAAAGGTGCGCTGTACGGTGACATAAAGATGAACAACTTATTGCGAAACATGAGAGAATCCATGTCGGGGTTTACGGGCGTAAGCAGTCTCACACTGTCAAGCATAGGGATTTCGGCAGCAAGCATGGACACAAGCGGTAAACTTGTACTTGATGAAAAAAAATTCAAGGAAAAGCTTCTGGAAAATCCGGATGAAATAGCCAGCTTGTTTATCGAAGAATCAGGAAGTGAAGATGTCAGATCAGGCATAGCGGTTCAGATGCAGGATATATTAAAGAAAAATGTTGGAGCATACGGAACTACGGGACTGCTCATAGAAGAAGCTGGTATGGCTAACAGCATGACTGCGGACAAAAACTTTATTTCGGAAAGAATTGAAGAATATGACGATAAAATGACTGAGTTAAAGAAAAGTCTTGCGACTGAAAGACAAAGATACTGGAATCAGTTTGCCGCATTAGAGCAAAGCCTTAATAAATTAAATGCCCAAAGCTCGTGGCTTACGGATATGATGGGAAGTTAAGCCGAAAGGAGAAAAAATGTTAAATCCATTTGAACAATATAAAAGAACATCGGTTAATACCATGACAAAGGGAGAGCTTTTGATTCTGTTGTTTGATGAGGCAATCAAGAAGCTCAATCAGAGCAAAATGTTGATGGAACAGGGCGATTTTGACAATGCAAACATAATTCTTGAAAAAACAAGGAAAATATTCAATCACCTCATTGTGACTCTGGACGATAAATACCAGCTGTCTCAGGATCTGTCTGATATGTATATGTTTTTTAACGCAGAAATCATCAAGGCATCATCAATGAAGGAAACAAAGCACATAGATGACATACTGCCAATGGTAAAGGAACTGCGAAACACATGGGCAGAAGCCGACAAGATATCAAGAGCGTCGAAGAATTAGCGGGGAAATATGGAAAAGTTATTAAGAGATAAATTAGAAGCTGTAAGAGAACTGAGAAGTTTTACAAAAGAAATAACCGCACTGTCGCCAAAAACAGAGTATGCCGAAGTCAATTTAATGCTTGATGAAAGACAGCGGCGTATTGAAAAGATTGACAATATAAATAAAGAAATAGACATTATCGAAAAATCTTCAGGCAGCATCAAAGAATCGAGAGAAATCAGAAACTTAAAAAATGAAACGAGAGAGGTAATCACAGAAATTGCCGAAATGGATAATTTAATCCGGAAAAATATAAATGATGAGTTGAAGAGCGTTAAAAACATTTTAAATCAACCTGAAGCATCATCAGGGCTGGTAAATATAAAGGCTTAATTAAGCGGACCTGACGGTCCGCTGTAAGTTTATTGCATATGAGATGGTTGTTAGAGACATAACTTATGTAGAAAGCAGGGAGAAAATGATTAAAAAGATAAAAGAAAATAAAATAAAAAAGGTGGGCAAAACCGAAAAAAGTAAAAGTATAGCACGTAAGATAACGTTAACATTGTTCGTAGTGTGCTTTGCAGCATTATTTTCTACCGGAATTTTAATCGGAAAAACAGTAAGCAGCAGATTCGAAGAAAATGAAAAGGCTATACTGAATGAAACTGCTCAAAGCGTCAGCAATAAGGCGGAAGTATTTTTTGAGCGGTACGTCTCAATAGTCGAACAGATGGCGCAGGACAGAAACCTGCAAAATTTTCTGGTTAATGCCAAAGGTAGAAGCACGCTGACAGAGACAGAAGGTTTTATGGAAGTAGCTGAAACGACGGATGATACACAAAAAATGGATTCAGAGGTAATCTTGTCGGCATATATAGCTGAATCAGATTATTATCTGGCATCGCCGACCGTTCAATCAAAACCGGGATATGATGTTACCTCAAAGGAATATTACAAAGCGGTCACAGAAAACAGAGTCTGCATAACAGATCCGTATGTTGATGCCATAACCGGTAATATAGTAATAACCATTTCGGCGCCTATTACAGTCAATGGCAGGATAGAAGGCTTGGCGGCAGTTGACATATCAATAGAAAAGCTAACAAAAATGGTTGGTGAATATAAGCTTGGTGATTCGGGATATTTTACGCTGCTTACGAAGAACAACATCATAGCGGCTCATGAGGAAGAAAGCTGTTTATTGAAGTCGGTTGATGAAATTAATATCAGTGACAACATTATTCAGTCAATTAACAACAAGTCGAGTGACGTTACGGAATACACCTATAACAACAAAAAATTGCTGGGCAGCAGCGCCCGGATAGGCGATACGGGCTGGAAGATTGTATCTTCAATGCCTAAGGATGAATTTATGTCTGCTACAAGGCAGCTTGTCATAACAATTATTGCGGTATTCATAATTGTATTAATTTTACTTCTTGTAATTTTAGCTGTTTTGATAAGAAAAATGACGAGACCTATTAAAAATATAACAGACATAACCAACAAACTGGCGAAAGGTGAACTTGACGTAAATATTGATGTGAACAGCAACGATGAAATTGGGGAATTGGCAAAATCCATCAAAAGCCTGACTGTGCGCTTGAAATCATATATAATCTACATAGATGAAAGTGTAAAAGTATTAAACGACATGGCAGAAGGAAATCTGGCAATGGAACTGGAAAATGATTATGCGGGAGAGTTTGCAAAATTAAAGAATGCACTAATGCATGTTTCTGATACATTACAGGAGACAATAGGGAAAATAAAGGAATCGGCAGATTCCATCAATATTAATTCGGAGCAGGTATCAACGGGAGCGCAGACACTTGCTCAGGGCACGACCGAACAGGCAAGCGCAATAGAAGAGCTGTCGGCAGAAATAAATGAAAT
>DMJQ01000150.1 GCA_003457065.1 Clostridiales bacterium | reverse complement strand
CGTAAAAAACTGATCGTTACATTTGGAATTGTGCTGCTTTTGTTTGTGGGGGCAGTAGTGAGTGCAATCTGGGGAATGGGGACACTGTCTTCTAACTTTAAAACTTTTTATGAGGGGCCGTACGCAACTTCTAATGCTTCTATGAGTATGCGCCGTATATTACAGGGACTTGAAAAAGACCTATTGTTAATAATTACGGAAGATTCTTCCGGCATAGATACATATATTCAGGATATGGACAATCTGTTGGTAGAATTAGACGGTGAAATAAATGTATTGGAAGGAAATCTGCTTACTGCGGAAAATAAGGAACGGTTAGGACAAATAGAGCAGGATATAAAATCCGGTGCAGAATACAGACAGCAGATTATAGACCTTGTTAAAAGCGGAAAGAAAGATGAAGCATATAAGGTTTATGACAATGAATATTCTGTCATTTCAATGAATCTCAGAGCCAAATCAGATGAAGTAGGAAAATCCATTGATGAGTTAGGAGTAAAATTTTATAAAGACGGAGTAGCTGCGGAAAAAGCAGCATATGTTANNCTTTTCTTTTTAGTTGTGCTGGGTGCTATTATTTTGCTGAGCATCTATATTGTTCAGAGCATCACCAAACCTATTTATGAAATTGAGAGAGCTACAAAGCAGTTGGCGGAGGGTGATTTAAGTGCCGTTGTTACATATGAATCAAAGGATGAATTAGGTTCATTGGCAGGCAGTGTTCGCATACTTATAGGCAGTCTGAGAGAATATATTTCAGATATTTCAGAGGTGCTCAAAAAGATGGCAGACGGCGATATGACAGCTACGGTAGATATAGAGTATAAGAAGGATTTTGCACCGATAAAAGATTCAATGGAAAATATCCTTGATTCTCTGAACAATACACTTCTGCAAATCAGCCAGTCTTCACAGCAGGTAGCCTCAGGCTCTTCACAAGTGGCGGCTGCAGCTCAGGGACTGTCGCAGGGAGCGACGGAACAGGCAGGCTCTGTTGAGGAACTGGTAGCAACAATAACAGAAATTACCGATCACGTAAACAGCAATGCAGCAAATGCACAGCAGGCAAATGCCATGTTTAATGAAACGTCTGTTGAAATCGAAAACGGAAACCATCAGATGATGCAGCTTGTTGAAGCCATGAATAATATAACGAGGACATCAAACCAGATACGAAACATCATCAAGACTATTGATGACATAGCTTTCCAGACCAATATACTTTCTTTAAACGCTGCGGTGGAAGCAGCAAGGGCGGGAAATGCAGGCAAGGGATTTGCCGTAGTAGCGGATGAAGTTCGAAATCTTGCGGCAAAAAGTGCATCTGCAGCCCAAGATACAACACAGCTGATTGAAAACGCACTTGATGCGATTGAAAAGGGTACGGCAATGGTTTCTCAGACAGAACAGTCATTGGGAGCTATAGAAAAAAAGGCGGTGGTTGTAGCCAAATTAGTAAACGAAATTGCGGATGCATCCAACTCACAGGCTTCAGCTTTAAGTCAGACAAGCTCAGGAATAGAACAGATATCATCAGTTGTTCAGGACAATTCTGCCACGGCTGAGGAAAGTGCTGCATCCAGTGAAGAACTGTCGGGACTGGCAGAGTCTTTGCGTGATCTCATAGAGCAGTTCAGACTTCGCAGCGAATATTCCGAATATATGTCCGAAGATTCAGGCATAACAGGCTAAATCCCAGCTAAATTAAAAGATTATAAAACAAATTTAAAAATCAAAGAAACGGTACGAAGTGATACTAACGTACCGCTTTTTTTATGTACCGATATTACTGATACATCAAAAAATAATATGAATAATTTTATTTACCGCATACGTTTCCTCTAATATTATGTAGTTGGTACTGTTTATTTAAAGGCTGTTAATTACTGCGCTCTGTGGATACAGAATAACTTTAAATTAGGGGAGAACATATTATGAAAGTGAAGTTTATTATAATTTTGATGTTACTTACTTTGATTACCGGATGTTTTAGTAATTCCATATCAAGCGATGAAGAAAAAGTATCAGATGACAGTATAGGAAAAAATACAACTGAAGAAAAAGAGGTCAAATCGAAAATGAAGACTCCGTTCCGGATACAGGAAATGGTGATTCAGAAGAATTAAAAGGAACTATGGGCTTGTTAGATGTTAAAAAGACTGTTCTTTCAGATTCAATGACAATATCAGGTGAATATGCATATTGCCACGGAAAAAAAGGAGTCATATACTGTGCACCATTAAATGACCTGAACGATGCAAAAGCACTTTATCAGCTGCCTCTTGGCTGCACCGATCCGATGGAAGACGGATATCCTCATGTAGATTTTATATACGGTAATAATTCGGCAATATTGCCGGTTATTGTTTTGGGCTTTGCCGTAATAACTCCTTATCTTGCAGCAATATATGCTGTTATAATGTTTGCAATATACTTTCTCGTGAAATATTTAGAAAAAGAAAAATTGGATAAGTTGTCTGAAATCGAGAAAATGAACATTCAGGATTTAGAATAGAAAATTAAGGGACNNCAATCGAATAACCGTCCCTTAACTTTAAAGGATTCTATTTCGTAAGAATTTTTTTCTTCAATTCTTCAAGAGCTCTGGTGTAGCTGTTTGATTTCAGGCTGGGAAAAGCATTGAGCAGCCTTTTTTGCCCGAAAAATGATCTATTCATTAAATCTTCCAGCTTTTTTGTGTGCAGCAGCCTGTCTGAATTCATTTTTGAAGTCTTTTCCGTCAGAGCAGCTTTAAGTTTTACAATTGATTCGTTGGCTTCGGATATTTTTCCGTCCATGAGCTCGTTAATTGACATTTTTTGTTCCATAAACGTAGTTTTAAGTTCTTCGCTCTTTTCAATCATGGCAATACTCTC
>DMJQ01000156.1:7616-32912 GCA_003457065.1 Clostridiales bacterium | reverse complement strand
ATATTTTTCAAGCTTCTCTTTTTCTTCATTAACTATATTTTCCGGCGCTTTGCTTACAAATTTTTCATTGCTCAGCTTTCCTTTAACACGCTTAAGTTCACCTTCCAGCCTTGCTTTTTCTTTTTCAAGCCTTTCGGTTTCTTTTTCATAATCGATTAAATCCGACAGCGGCAGGTAAATTTCGGTTCCGTCAATAACCGATGATGCCGTGTCCTCGCTTATTAAGGATTTATCCTTTACAATTTTTACTTCCGTTATATTTGCCAGTACGGCGAAGTGCTGAATGCCTGACTGAATATATTTATCAATATTTTCTTTGTTAGGCACGAATATTGCTCTCGCCTTTCTTGAAGGAGCGACATTCATTTCCGCTCTTGTATTTCGAATGCTTCTTACTGCGTCCATGATGAATTCCATGTTGGCTTCAGCTTCTTCAAAATTTTCTTCTTTATTGTACATTGGCCATCCGGCTCTGATAAGTCTCGTATCCATATCCGGCAGATATGACCAGATTTCTTCCGTTATAAACGGCATGAATGGATGCAGGAGCTTTAACATGTCTTTTAATACCTTTATTAGAACAAATCTTACCGTGTCCTTGTCTGCGCCTTCCTGACCATACAATCTCGGNNTACCAGTCGCAGTATTCATTCCAGATAAATTCATAAACTCTTTGAGCCGCAAGACCCAGTTCAAACTTATCAAGATTTTCCTTAACTTCGCCGGCAGCCTTGTTAACTCTCGAAATTATCCACTTGTCTTCTGTCTTGTAATTTTCCCTTGCTTCTTTTTCACTTATTAAATCACCTTCGATGTTCATGAGAACAAATCTTGATGCATTCCACAATTTATTGGCAAAATTACGGCTTGCTTCAAGCTTATCATTGTTAAAACGCGTGTCATTTCCGGGAGAGATACCCGTCATCAACATGAACCTTAAAGCGTCCGCTCCGAACTGGTCGATAACTTCAAGAGGGTCGATGCCGTTTCCAAGTGACTTGCTCATTTTTCTGCCTTCCGCATCTCTCACAAGGCCATGGATAAACACGTGTTTAAAAGGAACCTGACCTGTTTCTTCCAGTGCTGAAAACACCATTCGTACAACCCAGAAGAATATGATGTCATAACCTGTTACTAATACATCCGTAGGATAGAAATATTTTAAATCCTCTGTTTCATTAGGCCATCCAAGTGTGGAGAAAGGCCACAACCCTGATGAGAACCATGTGTCGAGCACATCTTCATCCTGTTTGATATTCGTGCTGCCGCACTTTGTACAATTTTCCGGAGCTTCTTTAGCTACCATTATTTCTCCGCATTCCTGACAGTAATAAGCCGGAATTCTGTGTCCCCACCAAAGCTGTCTTGAAATACACCAGTCTCTTATGTTTTCAAGCCAGTGAGTATATATTTTCGTAAAACGTTCAGGAACAAATTCAACTTCCTTTTCTATACCGGCCTTAAGAGCAGGCTCTGCCAGAGGTTTCATTTTAACGAACCACTGATCGGACACCCTCGGCTCGATTACATTGTGGCATCTGTAGCATGTTCCAACGTTGTGATCTGTATTTTCTGTTTTCAACATGAATCCGCCATCTTCAAGATCCTTGACAAATGCCTTCCTGCATTCGTATCGATCCATGCCGTTATATTTTCCGGCTTCTTCATTCATTGTTCCATCTTCGCTCATGCAGTTTATCTGCTCCAGATCATGTCGAAGACCTATTTCAAAGTCATTGGGGTCATGGCACGGAGTTATTTTCAGCGCTCCCGTCCCCTTGCTCATATCCGGATATTCATCCGCAATAATCGGTATTTCTCTTCCGATCAGCGGTACAATTACTTTCTTTCCTATTAAATGTTTATACCTTTCGTCATCAGGATGTGCCGCTATGGCAACATCGCCGAACATGGTTTCCGGCCTCGTTGTGGCAACAATAAAATACTCATCGGAATTATCAACATAAGGATATTTTACATAGTAATACTTGCCGGGAATATCTTCATATTCAACTTCCGCATCCGACAATGTTGTGCGGCAGTCTGGGCACCAGTTGATAATTCTGTTTCCTCTGTAAATAAGTCCCTTGTTGTAAAGAGTTACGAAGAATTCCTTTACTGCTTCGTTGCAGCCTTCATCCATGGTGAATCTCTCTCTGGACCAGTCGCATGAATTGCCCAGCTTCTTAACCTGCTCAACTATTCTTCCGCCGTATTCTTCTTTCCACTTCCAAGCTCTTTTTAAGAATTCTTCTCTTCCTATGTCTTCCTTTGTTTTTCCTTCTTCTTTTTTAAGCCTTTCAACTACCTTTACTTCCGTGGCAATGCTGGCATGGTCGGAGCCCGGCAGCCACAAAGCTTCAAATCCCTCCATCCTCTTCCATCTCGTAAGCACATCCTGCAGTGTCATGTCCAGGGCATGCCCCATGTGCAGCTGTCCCGTAATGTTAGGCGGAGGCATCACAATTGTAAAAGGTTTTTTGTCCTTGTTTACTTCGGCTCTGAAACATCCTTCTTCCATCCAGATATTATAAATTTTTTCTTCAAACTCTTTTGGATTATATTTGCTCGGTATATTATTCATGATATCATTCCTTTCTATATTTAATATAACGATAAAATTCTTAGAATATTTTGTTTGATATACAAGCAGGCTCCATCTCCAATTTGTTCGCTCCCTCCGGTCGTGCAAATTGGGATTGCGATGCATCTGACCTACCACCGTTTTTTCTTCCCTCCGGTCGAAAAAGCGGGGTTAGGGCATACAAAAAAGCGGGCTTTCTTCCTTGTAAGGACGAGAAAACCCGCGGTACCACCTAATTTCCATTACTGGCTCTTAATTTTATAACGGCTGTGCCGTTTAATCCTACTGCTGTTTCAGATTAAATGCTCCAAAGCTACCTTCGGCACAAATTGACTTATGAAACCTTTCAACCGGTGGATTTCATTCTCTGTGAAGTTTATGCACCTACTCCTCTTTTTCATTGCATGCAAAATATTTAATTACTTACCATATTATTAAAAGATTAAGACTTTGTCAATATATTTTTTAATTTTGTTCGTTTTTTGCCATGAATTCAACAATTGACAGCCGCCTCCATTTGTAATATACTTTAGGCAATTAAACATCTTACAATACTGGTGCGCTGATGCGATAATAGGGAATTAGGTTGAAATCCTAAACAGTCCTGCTGCCGTAATGAGTGAGCGTTTTTTTAAGGCTATGCCAACCACTGGATGTGTCCGGGAAGGTTTAAAAACTGCGATGAACTCTGAGTCGGAAAACCTGCCTGTATTGAGCGTAAATACCGCATATGCTATGCTTTTCAGGTAAAAAAGACGATAGCTAATTAAAAACTTGTAGTATTCAAAGCATTGTGGGCTTTACGTTTCGATAGATCGAGACGTTTTTTTATGCCCTGATACCTGAATTTTGCCGGAAGATGTACAAAACATAAGGAGGAATCAAAATGAAACGAAAAATATCTTTATTCATGATAATGATGATTATTATGGCATCACTTGCAGCATGTACAGGTGAACAAAATCAGACACAGACTCCGGATCAGCCCGGAAATGAAACACCGCAGACTCAGGAAGAAACTAAACTGCCTTCTGAAGACAGAGCCGGCAATGAAATAACGATACCAGAAAATGTAGATAAAATAATATCTATTTCACCGTCCAACACGGAAATATTAGTTGACTTAGGCTTTGGAGACAAACTTGTTGCCGTTGATAAATATTCGGCGGACATTGAAGGAATCCCTGAAAACATTCCCTTTTTTGACATAATGAACCCGGATGTGGAACAGCTTGTGGCGCTTGAGCCGGACATAATATATGCCACAGGAATGAGCATGAGTGACGGAAGTGATCCTTTCAAGCCGATCAAAGACCTTGGAATTGCCGTGGCATACATACCGTCAAGCGACAGCATTGAAGGGATTTATAAAGATATAATGTTCATTGCCGATTCCCTTCATGCAGGCAGCAAGGGACAGGAACTTGTTGACGGCATGAAAACAAAAATAGATGAATTCAAGGAAATCAGCTCTACCATTGAGAACAAAAAAACTGTTTATTTTGAAATCGCCGGAGCACCTAAACTGTACAGTTTTGGAAGCGGTGTATTCTTAAATGAAATGATCGAAATTATCGGAGCCGAAAATATATTGAAAGATCAGGAAAAGTGGGTTGCAGTATCGGATGAAGTCATAGTTGCGGCCAATCCGGATGTAATACTGACAAATGTCGATTATATCGAAAATGCGGTCGAAGCAATTAAAAGCCGCCCGGGCTGGGAAAATGTGACTGCCATAAAGAACAACGACGTATACTTTATCGACAGAAACGCCAGCTCGCTGTCAAACCATAATATTATCAAGGCACTGGAGCAGATGGCTGAAGTTGTATATCCCGAAGTATATAAGAAATGAGCACTAAATTCAAAATAATTTTATCTTCTGTAATTTGTATATTTGTTTTGCTGATGGGTGTGGCTTTGGGCAGTGTCTATGTACCACTTGGTCATATTGCGGGCATAATATCAAACAAACTTTTTTCAACAGCCATTTCATCTGATATTTCTGCCGTTTCCATATCAATAGTGTGGAAAATGAGACTTCCGAGAGTACTGCTTGCATTTCTGGTAGGAGGAGCACTTGCTGTAAGCGGAACTGTAATGCAGTCGNNATCCTCTTACACCCTCGGCGTATCGTCGGGCGCTTCACTGGGAGCCGCCCTTGTAATCGTAACAGGGTTTAACATTCCTTTTCTTGGAATGTTCACCCTGCCTGCGGTTGGACTGGTATTCGGATTGTTGACCGTTTTTTCGGCAGTCAAATTCGCATCCAGAATGGACAGCAATTTAGAAAACAACACTATTATTTTAGTTGGAATGGTTTTTTCATTATTTGTAAATGCGCTGCTGACACTTGTGACTTCATTGTCCAAAGAGCATGTTGAACGCCTCACATTCTGGCAGCTGGGCTCATTCTCCTTAAAAGACTGGTCGAACGTAATCGTTCTGCTGCCAATCGTATTAATTGGTGTAATGATTATAAGATATTATTCCAAGGAAATGGATATAATGACCTTCTGAGAGGAACAGGCATTCACAATGGGAGTTGATGTTTACAAAATAAAGTGGCTTTTACTGAGCTTGTCAGCAGCCCTCACGGGCAGCGCCATTTCTTTTGTAGGCGTCATAGGCTTCATTGACCTGATAGCTCCCCATGTTGTGAGAAAAATTTTCGGTTCTTCACACAGGATTGTAATTCCCATGTCGATGCTCTTCGGAGGTTCATTCATGGTAATATGCGATTTAATCGCACGAACCATCATCTCTCCTTCAGAACTGCCTGTGGGAGCCATTACAGCAATAATAGGAGCGCCATTTTTTGCCTATGTGTATTTTTCCAGGAGAAAGGAGGCATAAAATGCTCACTTTAAAAAATGTATCGTCAGGCTATAACGGCCACGATGTCATATCTAATATAAATTTAAATGTTTCCGAAGGCGAGAACCTGTGCATTTTAGGTCCCAACGGCTGCGGAAAAACAACGCTCATAAAAACAATAGCCGGCATCATACCACACAGGGGAACCGTTAAAATAGACGGAAAAAGCATATCCTCAATGAAGCGTACCGATGTAGCAAGAAGAATAGCCGTAATGAGCCAGATATCCTCAATATATTTTTCTTATACGGTATATGAAACTGTGCTTCTGGGTCGCTACCTTCATATGAAGAACGGCACATTCAAGGAACCTTCATCAACAGACAGAGAATATACCGACAAATGCTTGAAGGCTGTTGACTTATTGAGTTTAAAAAATAAACAAATCAACACGCTGTCAGGAGGTCAGCTTCAAAGAGTTTACCTTGCAAGAACTCTGGCGCAGGAACCAAGCATAATACTCCTCGATGAGCCTACCAATCACCTGGATTTAAAAAATCAGGCAGATCTGATTGACTTTCTTAAAAGCTGGTCTAAACAGGAAGGTCATACGGTAATCGGAGTTCTGCATGATTTAAACTTAGCCATGAAACTGGCAGACAACATACTGCTGCTTGATAAGGGAACTATTGCCGCCTACGGCAAATCCGAAGACATTATTTCTTCGAGAGTGATAAATGAAGTTTACGACATGGATGTGACAGGTTACATGATTGATT
The DNA here is from genome assembly GCA_003457065.1 of Clostridiales bacterium. Taxonomy (GTDB): domain Bacteria; phylum Bacillota; class Clostridia; order Tissierellales; family Sedimentibacteraceae; genus Sedimentibacter. Next base: position 26,732 of record DMJQ01000156.1, on the reverse strand, counting down.
CCTTAAGACATTGGGAAAGCCTTGATAACATGCATGTCAAGCTTCGTAAAATTAATTGACGGGAGATTATATGGAAGCATTATTAAAAGGAAAAAAATTTATCGCATCCTACAGCTGCGGCAAGGACAGCACCCTTGCAGTTTACAGGGCAATCAAACAGGGCATGGTGCCTGTTGAGCTATTCACCACATACAACTTGGACAGGAAGCAGTCCTGGTTTCACGGCATTCCTGAAAAGCTTTTGAATAATATTTCAAAAGAACTGGAAATACCCATATCGCTTTTAGTAACATCCGGTGAAAGATATAAGGAAAATTTTGAAACAAAACTGAAAGCAGCAAAAGAGCAGGGCGTTGAAATATGCGTTTTCGGCGATATCGATCTTGAAGAACACCTGAAGTGGTGCACAGACAGGTGCATTGCCGCAGGAATTGACGCTTATTTCCCTCTGTGGAAAGAATCCCGGAAAAGTCTGGTTTATGAATTTATCGAATCAGGTTTTAAAACTATGATCACTGTCGTTGACACATCAAGGCTTTCCGAAAAATTTGCCGGAAAAGTTCTTACCAAACAGCTTGCTGCGGAAATTGAAAAACAAGGAGCGGATATTTGCGGAGAAAACGGTGAATATCACACATTTGTATTCGACGGACCCCTCTTTAAAAATCCGGTTGAATTTAAAACCAACGACATGGTTTATCATGATAAATATGCAGTCATTCCAATAAGCTGAATTCTTATTTTATATATTTTGTTTTTGGGCATAATACAAAAAAATATAATAAGGAGATGCAGATGAGGAAATTATTTTTTGTAATGTTATTTTCAGTATTGTTTTTTACTGCATGCAACAACGGCAATGCTGCCCAAGAACAGAATGTTCCCGATGAATTGAAAATAGAAGATTTTTTTTCGCTAAATGAAAATGCAAAGTATACCTATGCAGGTGAAGGAAATGAATTTGCTTCATATACAGTGTTTATAGATTACATAAACGGCAGCCGTGTTCAGACAAGGACAAACAACGGTGCAACCGAGCTTGTGAGAGTTCTGGAAGTCAAGGATGGAGAGCTTATTGAGCTTATGTCAAGAGGCGAAACATATTTCAGAGAGAATTTCACAAATAATGATTACTCAGGCGGCAAGGTGCTTCTGAAAGAGCCCCTGAAGGAAGGAAACAGCTGGTCATCCGGGAATGATTCCACTTCCACAATCACCGGCATATCTAAACAAATAGTGACACCGCAGGGCAATATGGACGCAATTGAAGTAACCACCGAAAGCCATCAGGGAACCACCATTGCGTATTACGCAAAAAATACCGGACTTGTTAAGACTGTGGATAAGGGAGAAGGCTACGAAATATCCTCCGTATTGTCAAATATCGAAAACAATTCACCATTGATTCAGACTATTACCTTGTTTTATCCAAATACAGACGGCATTCATCTAAATACCGTCGATGTTCAGGTTTCTTTTAACACCAATGATGAGCCTAAGGATGTTATTGAAAAAACCGTAAAAGACCTGTCCGTGAATGAAGTATTGAGCAAAAATGCACAAATAAATAAACTTTACTTCAATGAGGAAGAAAACAGCGTACATGTGGATCTGTCAAAAGAATTCGCTACCGAAATGAATGTGGGAGCAGGATTTGAGTCATTAATACTGCAAAGTGTCACAAATACTCTGGGTTCGTACTACGGAGTTCAGAATGTTTATCTCACAATCGATGGCGGCCCTTATGAGTCAGGGCATGTGATACTTGAAGAAAATGAGCCCCTTAAGGTTGACTACAGCAACATTAAGGCAGCTGAATAACTATAAAAAAACGAGGTCAAACCTCGTTTTTATATTGCATATTCATTTAAAGATATGATCTTGCTTCCTCGTTTAACCTCTTTGGCAGGAATGCCCACAACTGTTGAATTCGGTCTGGTATCATGAACCACAACAGCATTGGCACCGACTTTTGTGCCTGAAGCTATATAAATATTTCCAAGTATCTTAGCCGAACTTCCTATTATTACATTATCTCCAACCGTCGGATGCCTCTTGCCTTTTTCATTTCCGGTTCCTCCGAGAGTAGCGCCGTGAAACATTGTTACGTTATTGCCGACAACTGCGGTCTCACCGATTACAACACCCATGCCGTGGTCTATAAATAAACCCTTGCCTATTGTAGCTCCCGGATGTATTTCAATTCCGCTCCAGTGCCTGCCTTTATTGGAAATCCATCTTGCCAGGAAAAATCTTTTCTTCAGGTACAGATTATGCGCTATTCTATAGGTTATCAATGCCTTGATATGAGGATACAAAAGAAACACTTCAATTCTGTTTCTTGCGGCAGGGTCTCTGTCAAATACAGAATCTATATCTTCAATCAGCGATCTTATAAATCTAAACATAATCAGCCCTCCTAATAATATTTGACAACAGACATATATTTTTCTCCGCCGTCAGGTGATACGGTTACTATCTTTTTGTTTCTGCCGTATTTCTCGGCAAGCTTTCTTGCGGCAGCTACGTTAGCTCCTGTGGAGATTCCCACAAGGATACCGGTCTTCGCAGATACTTCTATGGTTGCATCAATGGCTTCATCATCAGAAACGGTGAATATTTCATCCACATAGCTGCTGTTGTAAGTCGTCGGAATAAAGCCGGCACCAATTCCCTGTATCTTATGGGGAGCCGGGCTGCCTCCTGATATAACCGCAGATTTTAAAGGCTCTGCTCCTGCCGTGATAATACCTTTATTATATTCTTTAAGTCTCTTGGAAACCCCTGTGAGGGTTCCGCCTGTTCCTATGCCTGCAACAAATATATCTAAATCATTAATTTGATAAATTATTTCTTCTGCCGTTGTTGTATAGTGAAATTCCGGATTTGCCGGATTATTAAACTGGTCCGGCATGAAATTTTTCTTGTCATCTCTCAATAATTCTTCGGCCCTTTCAATTGCTCCGGCCATACCCTTGCTGCCGTCTGTCAGAATGAGAGTTGCTCCGTAGGACGATATGATAGTCCTTCGTTCCACACTCATTGTTTCCGGCATGGTGATTATTACCTTGTAGCCTTTCAGTCTTCCTATCAGTGCAAGGCCTATGCCCATGTTTCCGCTGGTCGGTTCAACTACTACGCTGTTCTTCTTTAAATGTCCTTTTTTCTCTGCATCTAAGATCATGCCTAATGCAGCTCTGTCCTTAATGCTTCCTCCGGGATTGAATTTCTCCATCTTTATAAAAATATTTTCTCCCGGAAGCTGCACTATGGGAGTATTTCCGATTAAATCAAATGTGGTATAACTCATGTGATCCCATCCTTTTTAACCCTTAACTATAAACTGATTCATTGATAGCATGCATAAAATATAAAAAACAAAACTCCGCCTCTTAACACAGAGACGGAGTATATCCGCGGTTCCACTCTTTTTGGCAAATTGCCCACCTTTTATAGCACCATCATGCTATTATACGATAACGGATATGCTCCGCGGCAGCCTGCTCTTGACTTAATTTCGGTGCCGAACTCCAAAGGGCACTTCATATATACTTCCTTTAAGCATCCTTTCAGCCTTGAGATGCCCTCTCTGGAAATTCAATATATATTACTTTCCTTTTTCATAGTATTTCCTACCAATTTAGTTGGGTATATTTTTTATTCATTATATTACATCACCGGTAAATTTGCAACACCTTTTTAAAAATATTTTTGAATTATTATTCTTTATTACTTAATCCAAAATCAATTCATATATTTTATACAGCATTACTGCCGTTTCGGCTCTCGTGGCATCATCGCCGGGATAAAATCTGCCTTCATGTCCGTTCATCACTTTGTTATACGACATCATGACAGCACCTTCAACAGCCCACGGTGATATCTTTNNTGTCTTTAAACTTAGACAGATGTGCCGCATCCTGCTTTTTAAATAAATTGCTTCGCATTACCTGACCGAGTATTTTTGACATTTCTTCTCTTTTAATGAAGCTGTCCGGTTCGAAATCCGTCGGTGATTTACCGCTGACCAACCCGTTTTCGTATGCCGTCAATATAGAACCGTAGTACCATTTGCCACCATCCACATCATTAAACGGCAATTTCTTATCAAGAGCTTCGCCATACTTCATCATCCTGGATACCAGGGCTGAAAACTCTGCTCTTGTAATTTTTGCAGACGGATCAAAATTTCCCGGAGTTCTTCCGGATATTATCCCCTTTGATGCCATGCTGTTTATAGCGTGTTCCGCCCACTTATATTCCGCAAGATCATTAAATTTCGCTTCATTATTTTGAACAGAAAAATTGCCCGGCTTGTAAGTCAAAAACTTTATACTATTGTCAGAAGAGCTGTACATGCCGCCGATGTTTTCTTTTAATCCCCCATCCGTAAGTAAAACCGATATGTTATCATTGTCATTCATTGATTCATGCAGCGGAAACACAACCTTAACCGGTTTTNNCTATTCTCAAATCATCTTTCAAATCCGTGCCCATAAAGTCCGGTGCTATCTGAATCGACAGCAGCTCTGACGAAATATTTATGGTTTGTATCCCCTTATTTAGTGATTTTTCAATCAATATTTTCGGGAGTATAATATCAGCGCCCAGTTCGCTTCCTTCCGCATCTGTTATTCTGATGCCCGCAGCAATATCCTTATTTGTATTTTTGATTGTTTCGGCTAATTTTTTTTCCACTTTGGAAGAAATCTCAATTGCACTATCCACGAGCTTGCCTGCTTTGTTTTTGTCGCTCATTCTCAAAATAGAGCTCAGCGATACATACATGTTTTTGCCGGCTATCTTGCTCAGTTTGTCCATTCCTGCTGCCGATTTTACCGAATCATTCATCATGTTGGTTATGCTTAGGGCAGTTTCACATACCTTAACCGATAATTCTTCGCTTTTTGCATTCTTTGATGCAATTAAAAGAACTTCTGAAATCCTGCCGCTTACTTCAAGCATCTGACCTTCCGTAACTGAGTCGGGATTGTCCGCAACATTTTTCATGCAGCCTACAATACTTTCCAAAGCTTTGGATATATCCTTAGCAGATGCTTTCTCATCTTTTACAATTTTCAACGCATCCTTTATTGACTTGTCCAGGTCATCCATTCCTGTATTTTTCGGATAGACCTTGCCGCCGACGTCTTCTCCCAGATTTTCGGTATACAGCCATCTCACGGAATCGCCGTCTTTTAAAATTACTTTGCCTGCACCGATGTTAGGAAACACACCGTTTACCGAAAACATCCATCCACTGCCGCTTCCTTTGTCAAACTCGTTCTGACCGTCAATGCCTGCTATATATCCGTTTCTGTTTTCATAACTGATATTGTTCTCGTCCAGTATTCTTTCAGTAAAGTTCAGCACGCTTTCTCTATCTTTCAGTTTAATATTGGATTTATCCAGTATTAAACCCCTGTATCCCTTTATATATAAATCAGCATACTTATCCTTTGGTATCTCGGGATCGGTACCCGATTTTTTCATAACAATATTAACATTTAAAAGTTCTCCGTCAATATTTACCAGGCATTCATATGTCTTGTCCGTGGCAAGAACAGCACTGAACGCTGCCTTGCCCTTATCGTCCGTAGTGCCCTGGTCTATGAAATAATATCTGAATTCATCCTTTATGGTTATGCTGACAGCTTTGTTTCTATCCCCTGTTATAGTTATATCCGCATTATTGCCGCTCTGAACATAATCTGCAGTTATCTTTGATTGTGCTGCGGCAAATGAAGGAATAAACAACAGCATAATCATCAGCGCAAAAAATACATGCTTTATGTTTTTTCTCATTCTTTCACTCCTTATCTGATAGTTCGGTTTTTTTAGCCAGTAACTGACATCAATATCCTGAGTCCCGTTTACCGGGGCTCAGGATTTAAAATCATCTAAGCTGCCCTTTCCATTTCTGCCGGCTCAGGCATTATCACATTCTGATGTTCTGTGTCATCCCACAGGAATGATCTTACGGAATAATCTCCTTCTTCCGGAACTAAAAATCCTGCACTTAATTCCAGTTCTTCATTTCCTTCCAGCTTCTTATTTACTATGGAATAATTCAGCATTTTACCGGTTTTATTATCATATAAGGCTACTATCAGAGTTGCCGGTTTTGATTCTGACGTGAGGTTTTTCATTCTTATTTTTGCTGTAGCCTGCTGTCCATTTTTAAACTGAACATCACCCACATCCTCTATCTGAATTTCATTCTGATGAATATCAATATCCACGCTTGCCGAAACATTTTTAAAGCTTGCGGTTATGGTCACACTACCTGCCTTTTTAGCTGTCAGCTTTCCTGTTTCATCTACTGCTGCCATTTCTGCATCAGAACTCGTCCATGCAATTTCATTTACGGGTACAATGCTGCCATTTTTATCATAAGCCGTAACCTGCAGATCTATGGTTTCTCCTTCGGTTATCCTGCCTGAAGGTTTATTTATTATCAGTTTAACAATTTCACACGTATTAAGTTTTATTTCGTTAAACATGGATTTTCCTCTGTACAAATCAGCCAAAGCAATAAATGCCTGCTCCGTTACCATATCTATGTCCGTGCCCCATTCAGATGTTTTTTCAAAATGACCGTCTTTATAAAAGTTCATTAATGAATCGACTATATTCTTACCGTTCTTGATCCATTTATCTGATTTCGGATCTTCTCCAACTGCTATGAGTCCCTGAATCACTGCTGATGCGGAATATGGATTCTCTGATCCAAAGACAATAAATCCGCCTGAATTTCCGTCCTGCTGACTCTTGAGATATTTCAGTGCTTTTTCGATTGCTGCACTGACCTCAGGCCTCTCTCTGTATTTTGAAAGCGCCATAAGAGCCATTGCCGTTTCGTCCACTCCGCCAAAGCTGCCGTTTCTGTCCGTGAAACTCAAAAGAGCTTCCAACGCTTTGTCTATATTGTACCTCGCACCTGCCATATCAAGTGCCAACATGCTGAATGCAACAGTTGTGGGATAATTGTCATATTCCCCGACAATAAACTTGCCCTCTTCGTTCTGAGATGCCACAAGAGGCTCTACATAGTCTTCTCCGTTGTAACTGTACGGTGTCTTTCCGGATGCTATAATTCCCATTATATTTCCCACATAGTCGGTTGCCGATTTGGGATTTTCGTTAACGTTAAATTTGGAGTCTATTAAAGTCAGATCATTTTCAGGTGAATCGCTTGTATGATTGTACCCCATGGCTTCTCTGAAAGTAAAATTCTCCTTAACCGAATAATATTCTCTCAGAGCCTTTATTACCTGTTCTTCCGTTCCCTGCTGTGTAAGTTCTTCCCACTTCGGGTTGTTTCCTTTTTTCCAGTCATATATGCAGAACCATATTACCTTTTCACCGGCCTGAAGCTTCACCTGTTTTGCTCCGACTTCAGGTATTACTCCGTTTACGCTGAACATCCAGCCTCCATTTTCCGAGCCGTTAATTCCGTATATTGATGTAACCCATCCGCTGTCGCTTGCGCTGTATTGGTCTGTCGTAGCCTGCAATGCTCCAAATGCAGTAAGCCCTTCACTGTGCTTGTTCTTATCGATTGTTACTGTCTTCGGCACTGATTTTATTTCATAGTTGTCATCCTTATCAATGACGATGATTGCAGTGCTTACTTCAATTGTCTGTACTTCATCCACAATTGTTATAAGGATTGTGTCCTTAATTTCAGTACCGGAAATCCTGACAGTTATTGCTGCCTTTCCTGATTTTTTTGCTTCTACATTTCCGTCTTTTACAACAGCTATGTTTTCATCAGAGCTTTCCCAGATCAGAGCCTGCCCCTGCAGCAACTGTCCATTTCCGTCATATACTATAGCAGTGAGTCCCATTGACTGCCCTGCCTCAATTTCATCCTTTTCGGGATTTTGTATTTCAACCCTTGCCGGCTGAACATCATCGTTTAATTTCAACAGTTTAAACATGGATACTTGATTTTTCAGGTCAATCAATGCTCCGAAAGCTGTATATGTCGCTTCGTAATATGTATACTGGTCATCCTCTCCTTTTCCGTAACCACTTTGCTTCATGTTGCCTTTCACAGTCTTGCTTTTTATGATGGCATCCAGAATTGTGGACCCATTCTTCATCCATTCTGTATCTTTTAGAGGATTTATTCCGTTGGCTATCAGTCCCTGAATAACACGGCCTGTAGCTGTTGGGCTGTTCTTGCCTTTTTCGGTACCAACCTCAATGTCGAATCCGCCGTCGTCATTTTGCTTTGTCTTTAAATAATCTAATATTTTTGTTATTTCAGCTTCCGCTCCGCTTACATCTTTATGGTTTGACAGTGCCGTAAGTATCAGTCCTTCTGTTTTTATGGCCTTGTAAGTGTGAGAATCCATTCTTTCGTATATTTCAATAAGCTTTGACACAGCTTTATCTGCATCATACTTTGCACCCGCCATATCCAGAGCTATTATGGATCTTGTCAGTGCTTCTATGGAATTTTTATCGCTTGAAGCCTTTACAAACTCTCCGGCATTTACTCCGTCGGTCTGCTGAGAATCCGTCAGTTCCTTCACCAGGTTCCTTGTTTTCCCCTTATCTTTATATTGAGCAGGATCAAGACCGGCTCCGATTAAAGTAATTATGGACTGAGACAATTGATATGCGGAATTATTTTTATTGTCAATATAAATATGCTTTTGTATTTTTTCCTCATCCATGCCCGCCAGCCTTGCCGCTCCCGGCGCAAACATCGACAGTCCTGAGCTGCCGGTACTTCCGCTGCTGACTTCTGTCATGTATGCTTCATAGCATTGTATAAGGAAGTTTATCTCACTGTCTAAATCCACTGCCAGAATTTCAGGTGTAACTGTCACCTTTATCTGTGACTTTATTTCCGGATATGATTCCAATACGGCCGTTATAACAACCTCTGTTTCTTCGGTTACTTCTCCCGCCGTAAAGGTGTCTGTAAATGAATGTTTTAAAACCACGGGATCAGAGCTTTCAAATTTTATCTTTTCATTTCTTATCTCTTTTCCCGATCCGTTGTAAATCTTTGCCCATATTATCTGTTTTCCTCCTGGATAAAGCGGTGTTACCTGCTTTCCGCCCGGGAAGCTTAACTCAATTTTTGCCGGCTTTGTCAGTTCATCCTGATTATTCTCAAGATTGTCCACTGCTGCTGAAAGATTAAACAATACGGTTTTCATTTCTTCCTGCATTGGCTCGGCCTTATTTACCACATCCTGCGCTTCTTTTAAGACAGCTTGAAGTCTGCTCCAGCTTTCCGCCGTAAAATCTGATTCGATCAGATTTTTACTTTTTATGTCTTTTATTTTTTCTTCTATCTGCGATTTATCCGCAGTCTTATTTCCTTGAAGCGTTACGCTTACCTGTTTTACCGTAAACTCTCCGTTTTTTACAAACGTCAGATATATGCTTGTCTTCTGGTCTTCATTGCCAGCATTCTGCTTTATCAGTGTATACTGTCCAACCGGAGAGCTGTCCGTAATATAACCGGTGTATTCCTTTTGCCCGTAAATTACGGATACATTTTTGTCCGCAGTCTGAGAATCCTTTAGCTTTACAACTGAATCCGTAATATTTTCTCCTTGCGGCACAAAAGAAGATACAATTACCGAATCCCTGTATTTATTAGCTTCCGCTTCCGTGATTTTTTTATCCGAAATGTTTTTATCTTCAACACCCGCTCCAAACATATTCTTAAGCTTTTCCACTGATACGTCATAAGTTACTGCCGGCTTCAGATAAGCTTCATAACCGGGAGTCTCATAATCAATTACATTTCCCAGTCCCTTCAGCTTATTGCCTAAATTATCCTCGGAATTGCCGAAAGAATTTTCTATATCTTTTTCTATGTTGTAACCGTTGTATATTCCGGCAAATCCACCGTTGTAGCTCCATCCCGGAACGAGCGTCCCAGTGCTGAGTGAATTTTTCACGGTTCCCGATGCGCTCCCTATAAAACCTCCGAAATAATTGCCTCCCGATATTTTATCTCCTACAACGTTGCCTGTGCNNATAGCAGTTTTCCATGACAGAAAGCTGGCTGCCCGATCCGGCAAAACCTCCCACCGTATATAATCCGGTTACATTTCCGGTCGAATGTGAATTATATATCTGTTCCCAGTTTGAACCTACAAGGCCTCCCGTGGTATTTCCGCCCTTTACGTTTCCTGAGGAACTGCTGTCCGTAATAATACCTCTGTTCCAGCCCACAAGGCCGCCCACATCACCTGCTTCGTCACTTACGCATGATACTTCCACATCTGCCGAGCAGTTATCTATAACGCTGTATTTATAACTTCCCTGGGCCGTTCCCTCAACGGTATTGTTACCGTCATTGATGCCCACCAGTCCTCCGATACGTGTTGCCTTTATAACATCTGTACCCAGACCTGTTATAATTCCGCTTACATGGCAGTTAACGATAAAGTTTGCGCCGTTTTTATCTTCCTTTGCATATCCTGCCAGCATGCCTAATCTGCTTCCGCCCGTAACGTTTCCGTTTATAATTTTTACATTCTGTATCCTTGCGTTGTTTATAACACCGAAAAGCCCCACATTTTTACTGTCTTCGTCCATATTTATAGTTAAATTGGATATTTCGTTGTTATTTCCGTCAAATGTACCCCTGAAAGGATTCTGCAATGTACCGATTGGTTCAAATTCCACATTCTTTAAATCTACAGGATTGTCCAGCCTGAAAAATGCCTTTGGGTATTTAATAATATTTTTAAAATCATTCGCCGTCTTTACAAGATAAGGCTCTTTCTTTGTTCCTTTCCCATCAAATTCGTCGCTTGCCTGTCCGTCTTCATCAGATAAAAGGTCATCCCATTTTGGGCAGGTGAATCCGTTGGACGGACTTCCGTAATACCACAGTATTTTGTCTCCGTTTCTTACCACAGCCGAGGATACTCCCGCATCAGGTGTTTTGTCATTTATGGTAAACATCCATCCGGCGGGAGCCTGAGCCTTGATACCGCACATCGAATCCACGAAAGTTCCGTACTTACCTTCTGTTGAAGTATACGGAAGCTTAGCCTTCCCGGCTTCCAATACATCTATAACTCTGAAACCCGCATCTGTTTTATCAAGCGATACTTCAACAGGCTTTCCTCCATATATGTAAAAATCATATTTCTGATTATCATAAGGCGTCACCATCACCTGTACCGTTATTTTTTCTTCCGGTATCTGCTGTGTATCTTTGGGAGCATTTGAAATCAAGTACGGAAATCCTCTGTTTATATCATCTTTAACCGTCCATACAGAATTTTCCTCATTTAATGCTTCAGTAGTGCCTGACGATTTTAATTCAGCCGAGGTTTTACCCAATATACTGTCAGCATAATCAGAATTTATTTCAATTAATTCTTTATCCGAATTATAAAAACAATTCTGTACGTTCCCACCATTTCCATAATAAGTTCCTCCTAAAAATGCACTACCGGTTGTGGTTGATGAAATCACGTCCGTATTGGCGTAGGAATTGCTTATATTGGATTCTTCGCTTACCCTGCCTGCAAAGCCTCCTATTTCGTCGGTTCCTTTCACTTCTCCGAAAGAATAGCAATTTTCTATTGTTCCATAATTCCAGCCTACCAGTCCGCCTGTCCATTTTTTTGCATCCACTGTAACATCAGTATATGACTCACGTATTATTCCTCTTACGGAGCTTGAACCGTTTCTTCCGGCCAATCCTCCATATGATGTAGTACTGTATGAATTGCTGTATTTAATTACGCTGTTTTTTACAAAACTTCTTTCTATAATACCTTCGTTGATGCCTGCAAGCCCTCCTATAACCGAAGAAATTGCGGAAATTGTGCTGTCTGTCAGCCCACAATTCTGTATCGTACCTTTATTTTTACCTGCCAATGCTCCGGAATCGCCATGCAGGCTCATGGAAGCATTATTAAGGATTAAGTTCTTAACCATGCCTTCGGATAATATTTCCCTGAACAATCCCTGTGAAGAATCGGAATTTGTCTGAATCTCCAGATTCTTGATTGAATGTCCGCCGCCGTCAAAAATTCCCTTGAATGGATTTTGTAAAGAACCTATTGCCTTCATTTTCTTATCTGTTGTTTTTTCATTTAAGTCTATGTCTTCGGTTAATTTATAGTGTTTGGAAAAAGCTTCTGCCTGCTGCGAAAATGAAGTATTCGCAAGCTCCACCAACTGATCTGCCGTGGAAATTTCTATTACTTCAGCATTTTCTAATGATTGCGACCGATTTCCCGAGTCTGAAATTTCTGTGCCGATTTCTACTGCCGCTGCCGTGTTAAAGGCGGAAGAAACCATGGATAAAAACATACTGAACACAAGCAGCATGGATACAACTCTAATCTTCTTCTGCATACTCTCACTCCTAAAATTTTTTATCTTTTGTTCACATACTGCCTTCGATCTCTTAAGCTTACCGACAAACAGAACAACCCTATACAAGCTTTTTGCCCGCATTTCTTTAAGCATTATTCTCTTAATGTTTTTAATTTGGTATGTCAATACTCTGCCGCTTATTACTTCATCCTCCTTCAGCTGTTATGTGGCAAATAAAAAGAGTCCTAAATCTCGCCGGATTTAAGACTCTGCATAAAAAATCAGTTCTATTGTGTCTGTACCGCCTTAATCCCGGAAGGCTAACATTAAAACATTCAGGCAGTTCTCCTGGCTTATGGATCTTCGCTTTTTCCGCCTTCCCGGGAATTTCCCAGTGGCATATCGGAATCAGCTCCCCAATTACAGTGACCGGTTCGCTCAGGATTTTCACCTGATTCTCTTTTAATCTTAAATTAAGAACCTAATTATTTTATATTTTTATATGTGATAGCAATTTAATATAGCATAAAACGCTATAGAAGTCAATCCTGATGTCAAGTATGTAAGAACTTGCAAAACTGTTTTTTATATAAAATATTTTTTAGTTACTAAACAATATTGAAAGCGAGGTAATCATATGTGCAATAAACAAGATTTGATTGAAAAATTATATCAGACCGTAAATATCATGACCCGTGAATCTAAAATAGCAAAGAATTACGGTGAAGGTGGAACACAAAATGTGGGAGGAGCAGCCTGATTGTCCGCCGCCATCGGCTATCTCAATGCGCAGGTATGAATAATATCTGTGATATTGAAAAAGAGCTTACCGCTTATATGCTGGAAAAGCTAAGCTCCGTTTCGTATCTTAAAATCATATGTTCAACTGAGCCGCGCAACAGAATAGGCGTGGTGCCTTTTATCATCGATGGAGCACATCCTCATGATATTTCCACCATACTGAATGCCGATAAAATAGCCATACGGACAGGTCGTGACTGTGCACAGCCGTTTCACAAACACTTGAGGGGTTCCTCCACATGCCGTGCCAGTGTATACCTTTATAATACAAAAGAGGACATAGACTATCTGGCGGAAAGCCTCGTAGATGTAAGGAGGTGGTTGGGATATGGAGCTAAACGNNTGTACACTGAAATAATAACAGAATACAGCCATTCACAAAAACACCGCCATCCCCTCGATAACCCCACGGTAACAAAAAGAGGCGTAAATCCAAGCTGCAGCGATGACATATTCCTTTCTCTAAAAATAGAAAATGATGTTATAGAGAATATATCTATTTTAGGGGAAGGATGTGCAATATCTCAGGCTTCTGCTTCGATTATGGCCGACCTTGCAGAAGGAAAAACCGTTGATGAAGCAAAAAGGCTTATAAAAAATTTACTGGTATGATAAAAAAAAGAAGTAACCGATAAAAATGAACTGGAAGAATTGGGAGATGCCGCAGCATTCGAAAATATATCCAAAATGCCCGCCAGGGTAAAATGTGCCGTGCTGTCTTGGCATACGTTGGAAGAAGCGCTTAACAATATTAAAATTAAATATAAAGCAGAACAAGATGCCTATACGTAAGGCATCCTGTTTATCTTATCAGTTTCAAGCTCATGCTTCATATAAAAAAGGATTCTTCAATTAGTGCGACAATTCTGAGAATCAGTTCTTTATTTTATTAATGAAACTGTATGTGATTTTTGCTGTCAGTCCCCAAATTATATAATCCCCGTATTTATAAAAATAAACAGGACTTCTGATGCTTTCCCAGTTATAGTTCTTGCCGTCGTTAACCATATGGTACGGAAAATCACTGTCTGCTTTGGGGTAATAATTCATATAGTATTTTTCAGGTTCATTTTCTAAAAAGTAGGATATGGGCACATAAAACAATTCACGCACCTCATCGCTGCTATACCTAATATTTTCAGGCTCCGTATTATTAATATATCCCAAAAAAGCATAAACAAAAGAGCCGCTTTTGCTGGTGGCATAGGCAAGCTCGGCGATTATTTCAACATCCGATTCATCTATTCCCAATTCTTCATGTGTTTCTCTCACGGCGGCATATTCGGGGCATTCATTCTTCTCTATCTTCCCACCCGGAAAAGATATTTCTCCCGGCTGCCTTATGGATTTTGATCTGACTTCATAAACCAAATGAAGCTCTCCGTCTATTTCTATCAACGGCACAAGCACCGAAAACCTCAGCTCATCGTCAACCGGCCCGGGCTTCAAATCTTTTATCCTGTCTTTAATTTCATTCAAATTCATTTATTTAATAAACCTCATCAATCCGAATATAATGAATACCATTCCTGATATTATTTTTATTATATTAGAAGGAATATATTTAGTCAATGATGTTCCGATAATTATTCCGACCGTCCCTATTGCAATCATACCNNGTTTTATCTCCTATTTCACCGAGTAAAAATGTAAGAGACGTCGTTATCACGGGGCCAAATTTATAGCTTCTGGCTTTCTCATCCTCACCTTCAAACACGATTGTTAATATTCCAAAAACAATAAATATAAATCCGGCAAATACCTGAAGCAGCCTTTCTTCTATGGCACCGGACAGATAACATCCGATTATGACAGCCACACCGTGATTTGCGGCAACACCGAGAAATATGCCCAAAAGCATTTGCACAACAGTATATTTTGCAGCCAAAGCCATGAGCATCAGTTGTGTTTTATCTCCTACTTCAGCGACAAAGACCAATGCAAATGCTTCTAAAAACTCTTCCAACATATTTTCCTCCATATATATTTATAAATAATTTACATAATATTCTTTGTATTAATCAGAGTTATATATTATAATATTTGAGAAGACGTACAAACAGAACATTAATTTATGATTTTCTTTGGAGGCACTATGGATTTAAATATATTGATTACAACCGCTCCCTTCGGGAACGGGCATAAAATGGTTGCGACTGCGTTAAAAAACGCCTTTATAAACAAGGGCTACAGTAATGTTTTTGTTGTTGACCTGTTCACAGAAGCACATCCGAAAATCACCGAAACAATAAAAAAAGCATATATAAAAAGCTACGATTTCGGGGAAGCATATTCGAAATTGTATTACGGCTCGGAAAAACTTACAGACAAAAAAGTCATTGAATTATATAGGAATTTTGGCTATAAAAAATTAAATGAAATTTCAAGGGAATTCAAGCCCGACGTAATAATAAACACGTTCCCCATACTTGCTTCCCTTAAAATAAAAAGCCATCTCGGTGAAAATATACCGGTTTTCAATATAGTTACGGACTTTTATGCTCACAAACTGTGGTTCAGCGAAGAAATAGACAAGTATTATATCGCTACAGACGAGCTTCAGGAAGAACTGAAAAAAATGAATATACCCGTGGAAAAGACTGTTGTATCCGGAATCCCGATACGAGAAGCGTTTGAAGAAGCAGAAAGCATTTCAAAACTTTACAGAAAATATAACTTCAAAAAAGGCAAGAAAATAATTCTCATAAATTCAGGAGCATTCGGAGTCTTTAAGGATACAAAAAAAGTCTGCATTGATCTGTGCAAAAATAAAAACATACAAGTTGCGGTCGTATGCGGCAATAACAAGCTGCAGAAATTAAAACTCGAATCATTGGGGCTGAAAAACCTGAAAGTCTTTGGCTTTATTGAAAACATAGATGACCTGTATAAAATAGCCTGCTGCATGATAACCAAATCCGGCGGCATCACTTTAAGCGAAGCTCTGGCAGTGCAGCTTCCGTTGATTATAATCAAGCCTATCCCCGGACAGGAAAAGGAAAATGCATTATTCTTTGAAAAAAAAGGAGCTGCCATTATTGCAAACAACGCATATCAGATTGTGAACAGCACAATAGAACTTATAAATAATCCTTCATTACTGAATGCCATGAAAAAGAATATGAAAAAAATGTACAACAAATCCTCCTCCGTCAAAATTGTGGAGGACGTGGTCGAAAGCATAGAAAGGTGAGAAATATGTTCATATTAAATATGATATATATGAATTATGCAGAAAAGAAAGCAAAAAAAAGAAACGAACACTGGTCAGAAGTTGCCCTGTCTTTAGATTTTGAAAACTATGAAGCTAAAGACAGAAGCATGCTTCCGGCAGTTAGGAAATCATTCACTCCTTTGATAATTCTTGTTCTCATCATAATTGTAGGAAGCCGCTTTATAGAAAATTCAATAATGCTGGCTACCATTGCAATGCTTCTGGGTGCGCTTTTAACATTCATTCTTAATTTTGACAAGTTCAAAGATAAAAACAAAAAAACATTTGTAACTAAAGGATTAGAAGGAGGTATCAGCGGTATCGGCGGCTTGGCAGCTGTAGTTGCTTTCGGAACCGTTGTACAAAATTCCGAAGCTTATTCCAATATAATACAATGGGTACTTGGCTTAAACCTTAACGCATATGTAAAGGGAGTTATATCCACAATAGTAGTATTCGGTATTACAGGATCTTCATCAGGAGGACTTAAAATTATGTACAACTCATTGGCGGATAGTTTTATCAGTTCCGGTGCAAATCTTGAGATTCTTCATAGATTAACCAATATATCTGCCGGTGCTCTTGATACACTTCCGCATTCATCGGGATTGTTTTTAATGTTTGCGGTTCTTGGCTTACTCACAAGACAGCATACAATCATGTATTTGTATGCAGCGTAATGACTCCTCTTTTGGTTACTATAGCCGCGACCGCTATGTGCTTTATTTTATTCTGATAAATTTAGTCAGGTTAAAATAATTATTTCTTGACAAAACTGTATCCGCGCAATGATATGTTCTAAAGAGATGGAAAATATACAGAATCTAATAAACTCAATACAGGGGCCAGAGAATGTTAATGTTCTCTGGTCTTACTTCTCGACTTATATCCCAATTCGTGCAATACTTTGTACAGGCATTTTCTGAAGTTCTCGTCCTGCTCCTTTGTCCTCTTGGAAGGCCCCTTTGTCTTCATGCCTTGTTTTCTTATTCTTTCGCTGATATACCTTGACTGCAGCAAAGTGTCAATATTGTTTTTGTTGATAAAAAACCCGGCAGTATGAATAATCGCTGATGCCTTTGCCAAGACAAGGCTCGCAAGGCCGTAATCCTGTGTTATCAGAATATCTCCTTCCTTGAATATCTGGACTATTTTATAATCTACAGAATCTCTTCCCTGCTCTACTACAATAACCTGATAATTACTCACGATATAATGGTCAATATCTACAACTGTTATTAACTCTATTCCGAATTCCCTTGCAGCTTCCTCGCAAATTTCTTTTACCCTCTGGGGACATGCATCCCCGTCTATTATAATTTCCATGAAAATCTCCTTTTTATTTAACTTATGACATATTATCAGTAAATGTTAAACAATCCGTTAAATTTTTAATTCACTTATTCATACTTTTTAAATGCCCAGACTTGTAAGAACGGTTCCCTGCCTTCCCCTTTTCTTTTCATTTACGGGTATGTTTGCAACCTGATCGATAAGATCAAAATTAACACTTCTATCACATACAATAATATCTTCAAATTCACAGTTCAGATTTGCTTTATCAAAATCATCCTTCATTGCCCTGCTTGACACTATGAGCAGATCACACTTGATATTATTTCTTATGCCTTCTTACTCGGCATATGCTTCCGGCGTATATCTATCAAAAATGAATTCTCTGAGCTGATTTACCAGAAAATTTCTTGTATTGGCGGAACCTGCTATAAGTATAATTTTTTTAACCATGCAATCAACAACTTCATTTTTCATAATTATATCATTGAATGGTAATTCTATCTATAAATAAAATTCTGAGGTCACCCTCAGAATTTTATTTGCATATTTACCTATTTACCTTCAAAAATCCCGTATACCACAGGTTTTTTATTCTCCACCATCATTTTTCCTTTAGCTACTACCGTATCTACGTCGAGATTTTCATCAAGCAGACACAAATCAGCATCCATATCCGGCTCTATTCTGCCCTTGCCGTTCAGCTTCAGTATCTTCGCCGGATTTGACGTAATTGCCCTTATTGCGGTTTCAAGCGGTATGCTTTCACAATACACGCATTCCTTAATCGCTTTGATTAAACATGTTGACTTGCCGATACCTATTCCAACATATTCTTTTTTCTCATTAAATATCGGCATGCTTCCCTGACCGTCGGACGAAAGAGTGAAATTATCCATACTTACGCCTTCTTCGATCAATCTTTTCAATCCCTTGCTGAATCTAACTTCACCATCTGTTTCTTCCCAAAAATCGGGATCTTCGCTGCCGGTAAAATCTATATATCCGCCATCCTTTGCATAATAAACACATTCCTCGAAAAGTTCCGGATTTCTGTTAATATGTGTCGGAAGGAACTGTGTAATTGGTATTTCCGTTTCCTTCAAAGCCCTTCTTAACAAAGCAATCTTTCTGGGACCGTCGCCAAGGTGAATATTGATAATGCCTGCCTTACCTGAAAGCATTCCGGCAACTCTCGCATCAGACACAGCCCTCACAAACTCTTCAAATGTCGGCTGCGACGAACGATGATCCGATATGGCAACCTCACCGATACCGATTATTTTATCGACAACCATTATGTCTTTCATAATTTCACCGGTTATTGTTTTTAAAGGCAGTCTGTATGAACCGGTATAAATGTAAGTGGTTATTCCCTCTTCATCCAGACCTTTAGCCTTTGCCAGCAGAGAAACCATGTCTCTGGCTACTCCGTCCGTTCCAAGACATCCAACAACGGTAGTCACTCCCGCGGCAGTCAGCCCCGTCAG
>DMJQ01000156.1:222-7556 GCA_003457065.1 Clostridiales bacterium | reverse complement strand
CTTTAATCTGATATTTCGCCCACTTGGACCAATCTATTCTTGCAACACCAAGCACTCCTATCAAACTTGCGGAAACTGGTGTAAATGCATCAACGAAACCTGCTCCCAGCTGGTATGCAAGGACAGCAATCTGCCTTGAAACGCCAACTATGTCTGAAAGTGGCGCCATTATAGGCATTGTAAGTGCTGCCTGACCTGAATTTGACGTAACCACCAGATTAAACAGACTCTGGAATATATACATACTCCATGCCGCCACAACAGCCGGCACTCCGTTTAAAGCATTGCCTATGCTGTATAAAACCGTGTTCAAAGCCGACGGCACATTGGCATCCGATCCTCCCAAAACCAAAAGTATGCCCTTTGCCATACCTACAACTATAGCAGTGCCTGCCAAATCGGCAACTCCTCCCTGAAAAGCAGATGCCATATCATTTATTGTCATGTTGTTCAGTTTGAACAAAACAGCTATAACACCCGCAACAAATCCCATAACAAAGAACTGTGAAGCAATTTCGGGTATATAGTATGCTTTTGCCGTAACACCCCAGATTATCCAGATTAATACTGCCAGCATTTCAAGAAGTATCAGTTTATGTCCAAGCGTAAACTTCATTTCTTCTTCTGTCGTATTTTCCATTCTGTTTCTGAAATGTTCATCAGTGCTGTAAACCGCGGAAAGCTCCGGTTTTTTTCTTATTTTTTCTGCATATACCATCATATATGCCGCCGACAGAGTCGTTATGATAAACCACATCACCAGTCTGAATGTAGCACCCGATAAAACAGGTATGCCTGCAATTCCCTGCGCAACAGCCACACTGAACGGGCTCATCCATGAAGCGGCATTTCCTATCTGAGAGGCTACATAAGTTACAGTTACGGCAACTATTGAATCATATCCCAACGCAATTACGAATGGTACCATAATCATTGCAAAAGGAATAACTTCTTCGGCCATTCCAAATGTTGCTCCTCCCAGTGAAAACAGGAAAAACAGCATAGGAAGCGCAAGTTTCTCAAAACCTTTTGTCTTTCTTATAAAGGCATAAATACCGGCATCGACTGCTCCTGTTCTCATGATAATTCCAAAAGAACCTCCGACTACCAGAATCAGTGCCACTATTCCAACTGCAGAGCCGTATTTGTCTCCTGTTACAAGTCCCTCAAAAATGTAATTCATGAATCCGAAGCCGTTAAAATCTTCAGTTCCCCAGATACCTGCTGTCTTGTGAAGCCTTTCGCTTGTGTCGTAAATGGACTCTCCGTATTTTGCATACAAAACGTCATCTGTCAGTCCCAAATCATCTAACTCAGACTGGCTCCAGTCACCTGGATTGGTCTTAAGGAATTCTTTTAACTCTTCCCCGTCAACTCCCATTTCCTGAAGAGCTGTTTCATCATCAGATAATTTTTTAAGTTCATCTGATAAAAAACCTGTGTTTAAGTTGTAGCTGTACCTGAAAGTGTCAGCCATCAGAACAGTTCTTGTCTTTGTATCCCCGTTGGAATCAGTGTATTCAATTTCATGAATACTGAATTTTCCTGCCGGAACGATAAATGTCAACGCCCAGCAAATAAGTACCACTACAAAAATAATTGCGTAAGTATGAGGCGTTCGCATCTTTGTAAAATCTTTTCCGTTTTTCTGTTTTGTTTCAGGTTTTCTGGACATAAATATTCCCTCCGATATATATAGTCAAGTATATACTTGCAAATTATATGCCAATTCAAAAACATTGAAATTCCGGCACATGCTGCAGATTAGTTTCGTTTTGGTTGTTTATTGGCGATTTTATGGCTTTCATTTAATTATTATGTCCAAAGGACTTATCAATTATTATGAATTTTTTCTCAGTGTATAAATGTCATTTCTCGCATGTTTCAATAAAGGCAGCTCATTCCTTACCTTTTTTACGTAGTCAGGATCAATTTCCTGTATTATGTATCCCTCTTTTTCATCCATCCTGCTTAAAACATTTCCCCATGGAGATGTTACAAGAGAATTGCCGTAAGAATGATATGATGATTCCAAATCCCTTGCAGGTGCGACTCCTATGGCATAAACCTGGTTGTCAAGTGCTCTGGCTCTGAAAATAAGCTCCCAATGAGCCGGTCCAGTTGTCATGTTAAAGGCTCCCGGAATAATTATGACCTCAGCTCCTTCGGCAGCCATCAGCCTGCTTAATTCCGGAAATCTTATATCATAACAGACAGCAAGCCCGATTTTGCAAAATTCGGTATCGAACACAGTCACTTCACTTCCGGGAGTGAAAGTATCGGACTCCTTAAAATACTGACCGCCTTCAATATCGATATCAAACAGATGCATCTTCCTGTGCTTTGCTATCTGCCTGCCACTTCTGTCAAAAACATATGATGTGTTATAAACCATGTTGCCTTCCGATTCCGGAATAGTTCCAGCAACAACATAAATTCCGGATTCCTTTGCGGCAGCACTCACTGCCCTGAAAGCCGGACCACCCTCCTCCTCGCTGAATAATTTAAAGTATGAATTATCATATGGACAGCAGAACATTTCAGGCAATACCGCAATATCCACACCTTCCTTTGAAACCCTTTCTATTAATTCCACCGCATTGTTTATATTTCTTTCCTTGTCGTCATAAACTCTTGTCTGCAGTAAGGCTGCATTAAATTTACCCATATGGCACCTCCATGTAATTTATTGTAACATGACCTTCTTTTAGCACCGACAGTATAATTTTTATACGCCAATAATCGTATACTTATTTTACATTATATTATCCAATAATTAAAGACAGCAATTTGTATATGAAGAAAATATTTTAATATTTAAGAACTTACAATAATTTTTCACGCATCTTTTTAGTGTACATTAAAGCTGAGATTTCCATCTTTTTTACCGGAAAAACAAAAACATTGATAATAAATTAATTATTATTGACAATCACATAAATATTTGATATTCTAACACCGAAAACTCTGGTCTGACCACCGTACCATTAGACTGGTTTTTAACATAATGACTTGAAAGGATGATAATAATGGATAAAGTTAATAAATGTACAAAAATTTCCGTCATAGGTGCCGGAGCAGTAGGCGCAACCGCGGCCTATGCCTTAACCTTGGACGGGCTTGCAGAGGAACTTGTTATTGTAGACGTGAACAAAACAAAAGCGGAAGGTGAAGTACTGGATTTAAATCACGGTGCGGCTTTTATAAAACCTATCCGAATTATTGCTGGAGATTATCCCGATACAAAAGATTCCGACATCGTTATCGTCACTGCAGGAGCTGCACAAAAACCGGGAGAAACGAGAATTGAACTCGTAAATAAAAATATAAAAATATTCGAATCAATCATTCCGCAGGTTACAAAATACAATCCAAACTGCATTTTGCTGATTGTGTCCAACCCTGTTGATATTCTCAGCTACGTTGCTTACAATCTGTCTGGATTCCCCAGCGAAAGAGTCATAGGATCCGGAACGGTTTTAGATACTTCAAGACTGAAATATGAAATAAGCAAAAAATTAGCCACAGACCCGAGAGATATACAGACTTACATCATGGGAGAGCACGGAGACACTGAATTCCCGGCATGGAGCCTAAGCCATATTCAGGGAATTAAATTAGAGCAATATGCACAAGACAATGATTTTGATTTCAATGAAGACGTAAAATCAGAAATGCATGAAAAAGTAAAAAATGCCGCTTATGAAGTAATAAATAAAAAAGGCTCCACAAGCTATGCGATAGGACTGGCAATAAAACGTATTGTAGAAGCCATACTGGGTGATGAACTATCCGTGCTGCCGGTTTCCACATTGCTGGATAATTATTATGGAATAAGCAATGTATATTTAGGCGTTCCTTCCATAGTCGGCAGAAATGGAGTGGAAAAACCTCTGAAAGTTTTATTGCAGGAAGATGAGGCAAAAAAATTAAAACATTCAGCAGACATGTTAAAAAATGTTCTGAATGAATCGTACTTAAAAGAGAACAAGAAAATAAGCTGATACTGTCTCCGGCGCATATGCCGAAGCATTATACCAATATCGCTATCAAGAACTCTTTCAATATAAAAGAATAACCTGCTGTCAGCAAGATTGCCGAAAAAAGGCAATTCATGGCAGCTGGTTATTCTCTTTTTATGGACTTTTCCATTTCACTGTTGACGTAATTTAAATGAATAGCCATAGCTTTTTCAGAAGCAGCTTTATTTCTTCTTTTTAATGCTTCATATATATTATAATGCTGTTTCATAATTATCTGTTTGTGGACATCACCTATGAGTATGTTTTTTCTTGTATCTTTAATAGAAAATTCTATCAGCGATGATACCGCATTCAATATGCTCTGCAAAAGAAAATTTTTGCTACCCTGAGCTATTTTATAATGAAACAAAACGTCCAGATCCACTAATTCATCTTCCGAATCAGAAACCGACGACTTATCAAGAATGCTTTTTAACTCCCTGAGCTCTTCATCAGTAATCCTCTCGGCAGCTAACGAAACATTCCCTTTTTCTATAATTTCCCTCAACTCTAATATTTCCCTTGTACTGCTTTGTTTTATGAGAAAAATAGTGGAAAAAGGCTCAAAAAGAATATCCTCAAAATTTTCTTTTATAAAGTTGCCTTCACCGGGTCTTGATTCAATCAATCCCATTATTTCCAGCTCTCTCAAAGCCTCTCTCACCGAAGAGCGGCTTATCTGCAGCTTCTCGGCCATGAGCCTCTCAGAAGGCAGCCTGTCTCCTTTTTTCAGCGTGTCTTCGTACAGCATATATTTGATTTGTTCTATGACTTTTTTTGATATTGTTGTATTTTTAATTGGTTTAAACATAATTCTACCTTCCATATTAACTAAATATATTTTAACCAATGAACACATTAATTTCAAGACTAAATAGTTGTCAACATAATATAAACATTATGAAAACATAAAATTTTATAAATCCCTGCATGTTGTCAGTTAATAAAATAAAAAACTGCTGAAAAGTCCGCCCGCAGCGAGCCACGAACTTTTCAGCAGTCTGAACCTGTTTAGATTTTACTCTAATTCAGCTATTAATTCCCCCGATACCACTCTCTGGCCTTCTTTGACATGAATTTTTGCGACTGTTCCAGCCAAAGGAGCCAGTACGTTAGTTTCCATCTTCATTGCTTCCAATACTGCTATTGGCTGACCGGCTTCAACTTTTTCTCCCTGTCTGACAAGTATTTTATAAACATTGCCCGGAATGTTGGCGCCGATCTCATACTGGTTGCCTGTATCAGCCATGACTTTTTCAATAGATGCGTTCTTTATATTGACTGCATTCTTATCTTTCACGGTGATGACTCTTCTGTTTCCGTTTACTTCAAACACCAGATCCTTAGTTCCGTCATCATTGGTCTTGGTTTCAACAAGCTTGATACTCAGTTTCTGTCCTTCTGCTATTTTAACTCCGCATGTTTCTCCGTCTTCAAGACCGTGGAAAAATATGTCGCTTCCCATCAGTCTGAAGCTTCCTTCCTCCCTGATACCTTTAATATAATCCTCAAATACCTTAGGATACAATGCATAGCTCAATGCTTCCTCATCTGTTCCTTCCAGCTCGTATTTTTCCTGAAGCATTTTCTTTATTACGTCAAAATCTTCCGGAGGCAACAGCTCACCCGGTCTGCATCTGATAGGCTCCTTGCCTTTCAGCACAAGTTTGCTTAATTCTTCAGGGAAACCTCCCTCAGGCTGTCCCATCATTCCTTCGAAATAAGATACTATTGAATCCGGGAAGTCCATGCCCTTTGCTTTTTCATATATGTTAACCGGTGTCAAGTCATTCTGAACCATAAATATTGCCATATCGCCGACTGCCTTTGAAGAAGGTGTAACCTTTACAATATCTCCCAGCATTCCGTTTACGGTTTTGAACATTTCTTTGACATCTTCAAACCTGTGGCCGAGTCCGAAGCTTTCAACCTGAGGTTTTAAGTTTGAATATTGTCCTCCCGGAATTTCATATTTATATATTTCGGCAGTGCCTGTTTTTAAGCCGGATTCAAATTTGCTGTAAACAGGTCTCACTGCTTCCCAATAATCCGAAATTTTCTGCATATCATCCGAATCAAGCATTGTATCTCTGTCTGTATTGCTGAGTGCGGCTATAACGGAGTTCAAAGGCGGCTGACTCGTCAGTCCTGCCATCGAGTTGAATGCCGTGTCCACAATATCAACACCTGCGTTGGCGGCAGCATATACTGTCACAACACCATTTCCGCTTGTATCATGTGTATGAAGATGAACAGGTATTGTAAGCTCGCTTTTAAGCGCTCTTATGAGCTTATCAGCAGCCATTGGCTTTAACAGTGCCGACATATCCTTGATGGCAAGAATGTGAGCTCCTCTTTTTTCAAGTTTCTTCGCGAGATCCACATAATATTTCAGTGTGTACTTGTCTCTTGTCTCATCGAGTATGTCACCTGTGTAGCAGATGCTTGCTTCAACTATCTTGTTCTGATTCAGCACTTCATCAATAGCAACTTCCATTCCCTCAACCCAGTTAAGTGAATCAAATATACGGAATACGTCAATTCCCGCTTTTGCTGAAGCTTTGACAAATTCCCTTATTACATTATCCGGATAATTCTTATAGCCTACAGCATTTGCTCCCCTTAAAAGCATCTGCAGCAAAATGTTTGGCATTTGTTCTCTAAGTGTCCTCAGTCTTTCCCACGGATCCTCTTTCAAGAACCTGTAAGCGACGTCAAATGTTGCACCGCCCCACATTTCTGCCGAAAACAGATTGCTTGCCATTGTTGCCATGGCAGGTGCTATTTTTTCCATATCAACTGTTCTCACACGTGTCGCCATCAATGACTGATGAGCGTCACGCATGGTTGTGTCCGTAAGGAGAAGCCTTTTTTGATTCAACACATATTTCGAAACTTCCTTCGGTCCTTTTGCATCCAACAACTGTTTCAGTCCAGGTTTTATTTCCATGTTGTTAGTTTCCGGAACCTGCGGAACATCAAACTGAGGTTTAGATCCCTTAGCTTCATTGACAACTATATCTCCGATATATTTCAATACCTTTAATTCTTTGTCTTCGCCGCCTCTCACATTTAACAGGCACGGGTTGTCCGCTATAAATCCGGTGTCGCACTGACCTTTTCTAAATGTGTCGTGATTCAGCACGTTGAGTAAAAATCCGATGTTTGTCTTGACTCCGTGTATTGTCAGTTCCTTCAGTGCCCTTGTATTCTTGTTTATGGCGTCTTCGAATGTTCTTCCGTGTGAAATCACCTTGACTAAAAGACTGTCGTAATACGGGCTTATTACAGCGCCTGTAAATCCGTTTCCAC
>DMJQ01000156.1:0-156 GCA_003457065.1 Clostridiales bacterium | reverse complement strand
AATCCGTTTCCACCGTCAAGCCTCACACCGAATCCTGAGCCTGTTCTGTAAACATCTATTTTTCCTGTATCAGGTGCAAAGTTATTTGAAGGGTCCTCTGTAGTTACTCTGCATTGGATCGCATAACCGTTCTGTTTAATATCATCTTGTGATTTT
>DMJQ01000142.1 GCA_003457065.1 Clostridiales bacterium | reverse complement strand
CTTCGCATGAAACTTACATTCATATGTATTTTAACCACAGGCATAATTCTCAGCTGCCTTTGCGCATGGTATCTGTACATGTCCGAAATGCAGCTTAAAAATCAAAACGACATAACTTTTCAAAATAACATAAATTCAATTGTCTACAAGCTCCAAAGCAGCAAAATCATCGACAATACATGGCTCTCACAAATGGAAACGGGAAATATGCTCATAATTCATATAGAAGATAACAGGAACCCGCTTCTTTTCAAAAGAGCAGACAAAACAGACACAAAGAGAGAATTTCTCATTGAAAAAGCCCAGNNACAATGAATCCTATCAGACAGCAGCTGTGGTGATACCATCCTCCGATGGATGGCAAAGCCTTACATTGCTGAGAGATTTAAGCCGGCAAAAATCGGACATACTGCACAACCGCATCAGATTTTTTGCGGCAATTACAGTTGTCATAGCTGCATTAACGGCATTCAGCTGGTGGTTTTCCGGACGAGCTATAGAACCGATAGAAGCAAGCAGAAAGCAGCAGACGGAATTTGTTGCGGCAGCTTCTCATGAGCTCAGGTCTCCCCTGACAGTAATGAGCGTGAGCGCGTCCGCGCTTGAAATATGCAAGAGCAAGGATGAAGAAAAAAGATTTTTAAATACCATCAAAAGTGAATGCAAAAGGATGTCGCGCCTTGTGGATGACCTGCTTCTGCTGGCCAGCGCCGATGCAAGTTCATGGACATTCAGTGCCAGTGAGCTTGAGCCGGACACCCTCATTATAACCGCCTACGAAGCGTATGAGGCAATCGCCCGTTCAAAAAATCAAACATTGGTTTTGGATCTGCCGAAAGAACCGATGCCTGCCATAAAAGGAGACTTTCAAAGACTGCAGCAGGCTCTGGGATGTCTTTTGGACAATGCTGTTTTCTACACGCAGCATGGAGGAAAAATCACACTTGGCGCCTATGAAACAAAGCGCTCGCTGCTGATTTACGTTTCAGACAATGGTACTGGAATACCGGATGAATTCAAGGAAAAAATATTTGAAAGATTTTACATAACAGACACTTCCCGCAGCAAAAAAGAGCACTACGGACTCGGACTGAGCATATCAAAAGAAATCATAAAACTGCATAAAGGAAAAATATATGTAAAGGATACAAGCGGCGGCGGCAGCACATTTTTTATAGAACTACCCCTGAACGCTCATGCTTTGTTAAATTCCTGATTTATTAACAGTGCAAACAGGGAGAGTCTTCCGACTCTCCCTGTTATCTTTTTTATCATTTAATTATTTGCAGTACTTTGTCCAAACAAAGTGCTCACCATTCCACAATGGTACTTAAACCTGCATATTTAATTAATGTAAATCGCAGCCGTCAAATGTTTGTTTTACAGTCTCCTTGTATTAGTTTTATTTTACCAAACTATACCTGGGTATTACAACTTTATTTTATCACATCATATAATAGCTACTCCAAGTAGTTTTTCCTCAAGGAGAATATTTGGGGACAGTCCCTAAATCGGTCTATCATAAAATTTTACTTATCATTATTAGTAATGCTCCTATTACCACCATTAATGCTAAAAAATAAAAACTTCCATCTCTTAGGTGTAAATCATCCTTTGAATTTTTATAAAGTGATTTCTTTGAAGAAACGTCTAAATTAAAAAATCTAAGGTCATTAGTCATTTTCATATTTCCACTAACCGATAAAAATCCTAAAACCATACAAATTATACCTGCGTAGTTGAATACTTTTGCTAATTCAAATTTAAAAATTATTGATGTTAGAAATAATAAAATACTAATAATAACAAATACTAAAAACAAGTCTTTAATATACTTTAGTATGCCAATAAAAAACTCCTTCAGTTCTATCCCCCCTTTATACCATTATATTATGATTGGCAAAAAATTTTCGCTATTATTATATATTCCAATAATCGAGTGCTGCTTATATATATTGCAATAAACCATTTCAACATACAATGTTGAAATTTTAGCCATTTTCTCGTTTATTATTTTGGTTGAAATCTTGGAACATATTTTACTCCTTTTTAGTGATTTTAAAATATGTTCTAAACCATTTAGTACGCATCTAATTTAATAATTTATCCTGCTTAAAAATTTGTACCAAACCCCAACAAACATTCAATTTTGATTATTCAGCTATAACAACCTGATTTGTTTCGTCTGTCTCTTCGAGTTTGACACTTATTCTCTCGCTTCTTGAAGTGGGAACATTTTTTCCTATGAAATCCGCACGTATGGGCAGCTCCCTGTGTCCTCTGTCTATGAGAACAGCCAGTTTTACATTTTTAGGTCTTCCGTGATCCACGACAGCATCAAGCGCGGCTCTTACGGTTCTTCCAGTATACAATACATCGTCTACCAGCACTACCGTCATATCCTTAATGTCGTAATCAAAGCTTTTGACTGACAGCGGAGCTCTGTCGTCCTTTTCATAGTCATCCCTGTAATAAGTTATGTCCAGCGGAAAAACCGGAACATTTGAGCCTTCAATCTCCTCTATCTTATTAACCAGTCTTAGAGCCAGAGGCCACCCTCTTGTTTTTATGCCGACGATAACAACATTTTCAACGCCTTTGTTTCTTTCTATTATTTCATGAGAAATTCTGAACAATGCTCTCTCAATTGCTTTCTCATCCATTATTATTGCTTTTGTTTTCATAAAATCCTCCAAATTAACGATTCCGGTCTTTGCTTGTCATGCTGCAGGCGGTTCAATTGTTACAAAATGATATCTCACCTGCGGCAATGCGATGACATATTGTGTTTTACTGTCCGAACTATTGCTTATCTTCCATCTGTAATTTTATCGTTCACTTATAATCTTTAAAACTCTTAAAAAGTAGTCCGGCAGCTGACTGTCAAATTCCATGTACTCTCCTGTTGTGGGATGCACAAAACCAAGAGATTTTGAGTGCAGCAGCTGACCGTTAAGATTAAATTTGTTTGTCTTGCTGCCATAAACATCGTCCCCAACCACAGGATGCCCTATATATTTCATATGTACTCTTATTTGATGAGTTCTTCTTGTTTCCAGTTTTAATCTGATTAATGTATACTTACTGAATCTTTCAAGCACCCGGTAATGTGTCACCGCATTTTTACTGTTTTTTAATGTGACAGTGCGTTTTTTTCTGTCCTTTTCGCTTCTGCCCAGGGGTGCATCAATCACACCCGAATCATCTTTCAGATTGCCTTCAACCAGCGCGTAATAAATCCTGTTTATAGAATGCTCTTTAAGGCATTTGGCAAGAAAATTATGTGATTTGTCATTTTTTGCGACAAGCATGAGACCTGAAGTATTCATATCAAGGCGGTGCACTATTCCGGAACGCATATCCCCGTTTACCGACGATAAATTTTCCAGATGGTATAACAGCCCGTTAACCAGTGTCCCAGAATAACNNAAGCCGGGTGAACAACCATGCCCTGAGGCTTGTTTATTACAGCCAGATCACCATCCTCATAAACTATGTCCAGCGGTATATTTTCCGGCCTTACATCCAAAATTTCAGGCTCGGGCAATATTATGCGTATCGAATCATCTATTTTAACTTTGTAATTTGCTTTAATTTTTTTATCATTGACAGTTATATTTCCGTCTGCGATCAGCTTCTGCACGGCGCTGCGGGACATTTCTTCCAAATACCCTGAAATATAAACGTCTATTCTTTCATTTTCTTTGTCGGATACAATGGTAATTTCATCATTATCGTTATCATCTTCAAAATCATTGTCTCCAATTAAATTCATTTTATCATTATCCATTGAGGTCACTCTTTTCAAACCCGTTAAAAAGAATTAGGATAATCATCAATACAGTTCCACAGACTACAAAGCTGTCAGCAATATTAAATATGGGAAAATTATAAAAGCTGCCAACCCTTACATCAATGAAATCAACAACGTAACCTAATCGAACCCTG
>DMJQ01000088.1:482-10681 GCA_003457065.1 Clostridiales bacterium | reverse complement strand
AGAGTTTGATTCTCCGATGTTATAAATTATTCCGATTGTTTTTATGTCTTGTTTAAGTTCCCTGAACAGTTCCAGGTTTTCCTTGACAGGTGCAGCATCCACAACTCCGGTAATGTTTTTGTCGGTAACATCCATATCGGTCACAAGCTGTGAAAACACTGGATCTGTCACGGCTGTAAACACCATGGGTATGTTGGTTCCTTCAATTGCCTGCTTTGCCGCCTGTGAAGATAATGTTGCGATCGTAAATATTAAGTCAACATCGTCCTTAACAAATTTTCCGGCAATCATTTGAGCATTTGCAATGTCTCCCTGTGCATTCTGCTCTGAAAATTTCACATTGACTCCCTGGCTTTTCATTTGATCCATAAATCCCTGCCTTGCCGCAACCAGCGCCGGGTGTTCCACGAGCTGGGATATTCCTACGGTAAACATTTCATCTCCTGTTTTCGCCGTGCCTCGGGCACAGCCGGTTAAAAGCATTGCCGCTATCAATACAACAGATGCGAATTTTTTAATTAAATTAAATTTCATAATATCCTCCAAAGTATTCATTCTGTATGGTTTACATACAATAATCTTAACTTAACGGCAGCTGTCCGTTAAACGAAATAACTGTATTATATATTCAACTTTGGCCAAAGTTTATATATCGATTGGGATTACGCTGCATTAGACCTACCGCCATTTTTTTCTCCCTTACGGTCGAAAAAATGGGGTTAGGGCATTTGCAGGCTCCATCACCAATTTGTTCACTCCCTCCGGTCGTGCAAATTGGGATTGCGCTGCATTAGACCTACCGCTGTTTTTCCTTCCCTTCGGTCGTAAAAACAGGGTTAGGGCTAAAAAAAAAATCTTTCATTCCTATAAACACATTTGCAGCAAATGTGCTTATAGGGACGAAAGATTCCGCGGTACCACCCTAATTATGATATATATATCATCAACTCTTCGAGGTCCAACAACCTCTAACCCTGTAACGGAGGTTACCGTGTCTGTCTACTCGTATTTCAACAAACATGCTCAGCAGTGTATATTATATTTCTCTGTCATTGGCTCTCAGCTGCCGCCAATTCTCTGTAAACGTCTGAAATACTTTTCTCTGCTTCAACGCATTAACTATATTGACAGTTATCTTAACCTATAAGAATCTGTTTGTCAATATATTTTTTTATTTTTTTGCCATTCTAATTTAAAGTTTAAAGGAACAGCTTTCGCTGTTCCCCTAAATATATATAATATTATGCAATTGACGTATTAAGTAAATCATTTAGATTTTGTTTTAAAACATTTAATTCATTTTTTAATTCCTTAGGCAGTGTATCTCCGATTTTTTTATAAAATTCTTCGATGCTTGTTACATCTTTAATCCATGAATCACCGTCTATTGTAAGAAGTTCTCTTAAAACTTCTTCTGAAACATCCAGTTCTTCCGTATTGATGTCTTCCGCTTTAGGAATAAATCCTATCGGTGCTTTGTCTGCAGCCACTTTATTTTCACATCTCTTGATGATCCATTCAAGAACTCTGAAGTTTTCACCGTAACCCGGCCATAAGAATTCGCCTTCTTCATTGGTTCTGAACCAGTTTACATGGAATATTGCAGGCGGATTGCTCATTTTTTCTCCCATTTCAAGCCAGTGAGCAAAGTAATCTCCCATATTGTATCCGCAGAAAGGAAGCATCGCCATAGGATCTCTTCTTACAACTCCCACTTTTCCCGCAGCTGCAGCTGTAGTTTCAGACGCAAGGATTGAACCTACAAACACACCGTGCTGCCAGTTTCTTGACTGATATACTAACGGAGCTGTCTTAGCACGTCTTCCGCCGAATATTATTGCCGAAATAGGCACTCCTTCGGGTGATTCCCATTCTTTTGATATGCATGGGCAGTTTTTAGCCGGAGCCGTGAATCTTGAATTAGGATGTGCTCCTTTTTCCTTTGATGTTCTTCCGCTCCATGGATTACCCTGCCAGTCAAGTGCATTTTCAGGCGCATTGTCATCGTGTTTTTCCCACCATACAGTATCGTCATCCAAATTGTAAGCAACGTTGGTGAATATGGCATTTTTCTTTGTAGACATCATGGCGTTGTAATTTGATTTAAGATTAGTTCCGGGTGCTACTCCGAAGAAACCTGCTTCTGGGTTGATTGCCCAAAGTCTTCCGTCTTCTTTTATTCTCAGCCAGGCTATATCATCGCCGACAGTCCATACCTTGTACCCTTTTTTGCTGTATATTTCAGGCGGAATAAGCATCGCCAGATTTGTTTTTCCACAAGCTGATGGGAATGCAGCTGCTACATACTTCACTTCTCCCGCAGGATTTTCGATTCCGAGAATAAGCATGTGCTCAGCCATCCATCCTTGTTTCCATCCCTGATAAGAAGCTATACGAAGAGCAAAACATTTTTTGCCCAACAATACATTTCCGCCGTATGCGGAATTGCATGACCAGATAGTGTTGTCTTCAGGAAAATGGAATATATATCTTTTATCAATATCCAAAGTACATTTTCCATGAACCCCTCTTACGAAATCATTTGAATCTCCCAGAACATCCAACACCTTACGGCCTATTCTGGTCATAATGTTCATGTTTAAAACTACATATATTGAGTCAGTAACTTCAAATCCTATTTTTGAAAATGGTGATCCAATCGGTCCCATTGAATACGGAATGATGTACATTATTCTTCCGGACATTGAATTTTTAAAAATTTCCCTGCCTAATTTATAAGCTTCTTCAGGATCTTTCCAGTTGTTTGTAGGTCCCGCATTTTCTTTGTTCTTTGAACAGATGTAGGTCTTATCCTCCATACGTGCCACGTCATCTTTTCGTGACCGGTGATAGTAGCATCCGGGATATTTTTCTTGATTTAATGCTTTCAGTTCACCGGTTTTGCACGCTTCTTCACGCAACATGTTCAGTTGTTCTTCGCTGCCGTCGATCCACATTACTTCTGCCGGTTTTGTCATTGACACAACTTCGTCTATCCACTTTAAAACATTTTTGTTTGAAGTTAAATTTTGCATCAGTTACACTCCTATATTTGAAATTATATATGTTACATTATATCATTGTTTTTGAGATATGTGTTATGTTATTTGTTTTCCAAAACCATTATATATCGTCCTTATATTACTTTCAATAATTAAAATTTTTTTCGTGATATTTAATCTTTTTGCCATTTACACATAATTATATTAGGAATTACCGTTTTAAATTTAAATTAATTAAATTGCGTTATTCCCTTAAAAATGATGCCATAATTAATAAGTTAAAATAATTATGAAATTTGTGTGTTATACTTTTAATTTGTCACAATCTGATATATTGTTTCACGTTTCAAAATATAAAAAGCATCGTATTTTAAATAACGACATAATATCCTGATTAACAAATCCCGACATTTTGCTGCCGCTCATAAATCTTTTGAGGCAAAAAATATCCATNNGCATTAATACGTATTAATGCAGCGGTACTTTTTTTACTGCCTTATTCTCTGTTTTTCAGGCTTTCCGTACAATATATATGAAATCAGCATGCTTACAACGGGACATACATAGCACAACACCGCATAGGGGGCATACTGTGCCGCAGTTATGCCCATGATCGGCTTAATAAGAAATGAATTTATGTTCCACGGCATAAGCGGTGCAACAATTATTCCTGTATCTGAAACAGCTCGTGCCAAAACAGCTGTGTCCAAATCCAGTTCCCTGTATTTATTTTGCAGAACCTTTCCAGGAAGTATTATTCCCGCAGTCTGATCGCATGTTGCCATGGTCAGCAGGGTGCTCATCAGTCCCGTTCGCCAGATCAAGGTCATTTTCGTATTTATTCCGTTAACCAGCTTCTCCATCAAAGGCATCAGTATATTTCCTTTTTCAAACAGCTGAACCAGCGCCAGAGCCGTGATCACTATTAAAATCGCTTCAATCATTGAAACCATTCCTCCGCTTACCAGCAGCTTGTTTAATTCGGCTGAAGGTGTGTTTCCCTTGTATCCGAAAAAAATTGAGTTAACGACGCTTTTAATTGTTGCTCCCTGAAAAACAATACTCAGTACGGAGCCTACACCTATTCCTATTAAAAAAGTAATTATAGAATTTAATCCTGCAATTGATAAACCTAAAATTATTACCGGAAGTATCAGCAAAAGCGGAGATGTGTTAAAGCCTGAAGCTATGGCTTCCTTGTACAGAAGCAGCTTGCTGTAATCTCCCGATGTGTAGTTTATGCCTACTATGTAATAAATTACTGACGTTACAATTATTGTAGGTATCAGAGTTATGAGTATGCTCCTGAAAATTTCCTTATAGCTTTTGTTGTTGGTTGTCATCAGCAGATTTACAAGACCTGACAGCGGAGAAACCTTATCCGCCACAAATGCTCCCGACACAAGCATTCCCACAACCAGGCTTTGAGGAATTCCAAGTCCCATCCCTATTCCGCTGAGAGAAATTCCAACTGTGCTCATAGTACCTACCGCAGTACCCATAAACAAAGAAACAACTGACATTATTAAAAATGCCGCAAACAAAAAATTAACGCCCTCCATGTATGTAAATCCGTAGTACATAATCGTGGGAACAACTCCCGAGGAAAGCCATATAGATGTTGTCGCACCTATAAATAATATTACAACAATTAAATTTTTAATTTCAAGCACCGAATTCACTATTGTTTTCAATAAATCAGACGGTTCATACCCGCTTTTAACAAGTACTGCCGAAGTAAAGATTATTCCGGCAAGAAAACCTATGTACAAAGGAATTGATAAAATTATCGAACCGATTATGAAGCCAAGACTTATTATCATTATTGCAATCGGATTAAGTGCTGTTTTTTTATTATTCACGTTACACCTCAATTAAAAAAACAAGTAATATAGTATCGGCAGGAATATTGCCGGAAGCATGTTTCCTACCTTTATTCGTTTAATCTCAAGGAAGTTAAGACCGATAGCCATAATCAGTACACCGCCTACGGCAGTCATTTCATTAACAACAACATCGCTTAACAGCGACTGCATAAACCCGGCAAGCAGGGTTATGGTACCTTGATAAATTAATATGCTTATGCTGGAAAAAACAACACCGATTCCCATGGATACTGCCATTGATACCGACACTATCCCGTCAAGAAGGGCTTTAGAAAATAATATTTCATGATTGCCGGACAATCCGCTCTGAATTGAGCCGACTATTGCCATGGATCCCACGCAATAAATCAGTGTGCAGGTTACAAAACCCAGAGCTACATTGCTCTGCTTGTTTTTTATCTTGCTTTCGACCAGCGCTCCGAAGTTGTCCAGCCTTCCTTCAATATTTATAAGCTCTCCTACCACCGTCCCGATAATTATGGATATGATCAAAAGAGTAAGATTATCGCCCGCTAAAATTAATTTGATACCAACTACAATAACCGCCAGTCCTGATGCTTTTAGCAGCGAATCCGAAAGTTTTTCCGGTATCACATTCCTGAAAAAAACACCTATCATTCCGCCTATTACTACCGCCAATGAATTTACAATCGTCCCTAACATAATTCCTCTCAATAATTCTCAATAAATTTTTTAATTTCCAAAGAAGCTTTGTACGCTTCGTTCTTAGAAGCAAGCCCTTCTTCTGTAATTTCACTGACCGCTTCTTTTAAAGAATAATCTTTATGAATTAATTTGTCAAATAATATTCCGTGGAGGCTCACTTGTGCGCTGTTTTCTTCTTTTTCTTCATAATCATTATTGTAGCCAACAATGACGTACTCCCCTCTTTCAACATCTTCGTGGCTGTTCAGCTGCTCCATGACAGAATCAATGGTGCCGTAAAACGTGTTCTCGTGAAGCTTGGTAAGTTCCTTGCACACGCACATGTCCGCATTCGGCATATGTCCCTTTATGGTTTCAATCAAGCCGATTATTCTTTTCGGGGATTCATAAAGCACAAATGTTTTTATTACATTACCCTTGATTTTTTGCAATGCTTCATCCAGCTCACTTTTCTTTCTCGGCAAAAATCCGTAAAAGGCAAATTGATATGTATCAATTCCCGCCACGGAAAGAGCCACGGTAACAGCTGATGCACCGGCAAGCCCTATCACTTCAATCCCCGCTTCTCTTGCCCTTCTCACAAGCTCATAGCCCGGATCGGATATGCACGGCGTCCCTGCGTCAGTTACCAGCGCAACATTTTTGTCATCTTCAAGTATCTCAGCTATAATTTCTTCGCTTCTGCTTTTTTCATTATATTTATGGTATGAAATAAGATGCTTCTTTATGTCGAAATGATTCAAAAGCTTTTGCGAATGCCTTGTATCTTCGGCTAAAATAAAATCACTTTCCCTTAAAGTTTCCACAGCCCTGTCGGTCATATCACTTAAATTTCCTATGGGTGTTGGTACAATAAATAATTTACTCATTTTTTTCTCCTGCTGTATCTGCCCTGCACAGAGCAAATTTTATTTCGGTATATGTTATTTCGTCAGGCAGCGTTTCTTTAATCGGTTTTAGCTTATCTCCGCCTATTTTATCGTAGGCTTCTATTATCAGCTTCTCCTTATCTTCAGAGACAAAATCACGGTAGTTAATCTCGTATCCAAGTCTGGCACAATATACAAGGTGTCCTTCCACTGTAATTGGTGACAGGCCTCTCTGTTTTGCTATTTCATCAATATTTTTTCCTTCTTTGTACAGATTATAGCTTACGGTCCTGGTATCCTCCGTTTTGGAAGTGCCGGAGCTTTTACCTGAAGCTTCATCCGAAGTTTCGGATGATGCTTGAATTTTAATATCTTCCGTATTTATGTTGTTATCGTGCACATAATCTATGATGGCATCCATAAATTTGCCGCCGTATCTTTCTGTCTTCACCTCACCTGCCCCGTATATTTTAAGAAATTCTTCCTTGTTCATCGGATATCTGACGCACATGTCCCTCAGCGAAGCATCCGAAAACACAACAAACGGCGGCACTCTCAAGCTGTCTGCTGTTTCCTTTCGCAAGCTCCTCAATATTTCAAACAGATCCCTGTTGTAAGCCGTAACATTCTTATCTGCCTCTGTCTTTTTGGAAAGCAATTTTCTTATAGTAACCGTCTGCCTTCCCCGCAAAACATCATAGCCCGACGCAGATATGTTCAGTACCGGATACTTATCTCCCACAACAGCAATATAATTTTCTGATATTAAATATGATATTATTTCCTTTAATGTGTCTCTGTCATATTCTTTCATAATTCCGTACGTGCTCAGCTTATGAAAATTCAATGACCTTATTTTTTTACTGTTGCTTCCTTTCAACACATCTATTACCACATTGCCGCCAAACCTTGCCCCCATTCTGTAAATGCACGACAATATTTTCTGGGTTTCAACAGTTATATCCCTACTTTCAATATCACTCAGACAATTACCGCAGTTATTGCAATTTTCCTTATTATAACCGGAATCAAAATAGCTTATAAGATGCTTTCTCAGGCATTTGTCTGTATTGCAGTAATTGACCATATCTCGCAGTTTTGCATATTCGTTTGATTTTAAAGAATCTTCACCGTAGCTGTTGTCTATAAGGAAATTATTCATTACAATGTCCTGAGGACTGAAGAGAAGAATACATTCGGAAGGCTCGCCGTCACGTCCTGCCCTGCCGGCCTCCTGGTAGTATGATTCAATATTTTTAGGCATGTTGTAATGAATTACATATCTTATGTCCAGTTTGTCGATGCCCATGCCGAAAGCATTGGTTGCGACCATAATATCCGCATTGTCATACAGAAAATCATCCTGATTCTGTCTTCTTTCCATGTCGCTCAGCCCGGCATGGTATTTGACGGCTTTAAAACCTTCGTTTATAAGCCTCCCGCACACTTCATCGGTTAATTTTCTGGTAAGGCTGTAAATTATGCCGGATTTACCCTTATGCTCCTTTGCGTACTTTAATACGTATTGAAACTTTTTATTAATTCTTACCACTTCAAACTTTAGGTTTTCCCTGTCAAAGCCGGTAACAACTTCATAATGTTCAGTCAATCCTATTAAATTTATTATATCTTCCCTGACTTCCGGAGTTGCTGTTGCGGTGAATGCAGAAACCACGGGATTTTTATCGGATAAATCTCTTATATTCCTTATTTTTAAATAACTCGGCCTGAAATCATGCCCCCACTGTGATACACAATGAGCTTCATCAACAGCAATCATTGAAATTTTAATATTCTTCAACAGCTCTATGAAGTTTTCTGATTCCAGCCTTTCAGGTGCCACGTACAAAAGCCTGTATTTATTGTTTCCGGCGTCACGGACTATCTGCCTCAGCTCTCCCAATGGCAATGAACTGTTGATAAATGCCGATGGTATGCCTATCTGCCTCAATGTATCCACCTGATCTTTCATGAGTGAAATAAGAGGAGAAATAACTATTACGGTTCCGTCCATGAGCATGGATGGTATCTGATAGCAAAGCGATTTTCCGCCGCCCGTAGGCATTATCGCAAGCACATCCCTGTGGGACATTATATTTTCAATAATTTCCCTTTGCCCTTCCCTGAAGGAATCATATCCGTAATATTTTTTCAATAATTCAGCAGCCTTATCCATTGTTCACACCTTGTTTAATATTTTAATTAATAATAAATTATAGCATGAATTCATTTAAATTTAAAGATACAATCTAAATCATAAGTTAGAAAACCTGTATAAGGCCACCGTATTTATCTATCAGTCAAAAAATATACTGCCGGTAATACTTCAATTAGTGACATAATACAAAACATTATCGAAAGTTTCCTGCTTTCGGCAAGAATACTACTTAGCTGAAATTGCATACATATAAATTTAAAACTGCCGCATTCTTTTTTCCAATATTCATCAATAAATACTTGCATAATAACCTTGTATAACGCAAAGGCATATGGTATTATAATATTGGTAATTTTTAGGATGATTGCGAACTATCGACAACAATATAACCTGAACAATTTTCCTAATAAGTGAGCATGAAGTCAATCTACAGGTTTGAATTTTAAGGAGGTCTCAAAATGACCACATATGAAAAAAGTTTAAATATTTTAGAAGAATTATTCGCAAAGGATTATCAATTCGCTTTGGCAACATCAAATGATAATGTTCCGTCTGTCAGATTTGTAGATACTTTTTATAATAATGGTGCTTTTTATGTTGTCACTTATGCAAAATCAAAGAAAGTAAAAGACATTGAAAAAAATCCCGAAGTATCAATGTGCAATAAACTTTATCGCTTTAGCGGAACCGCTTACAATATAGGGCATCCGCTATTAGAAGAAAATCATTCCATTAGAAAAAAACTGATTGAAGTATTTGATCCCTGGTATTTTGCACACAACAATGAAAAGGATGAAAATATGTGCTATGTAAAAATAGAATTAAAACAAGGGTTCTTTTATAAAGATAATATCGGGTACAATGTTGATTTTGAAAAAAGAAAAGCTGAGGAATTTCCATTTACATTTGACATTGTAACAATCGACTGAATTCAAATTCTAACTTGGAAAATTATATACAAAGATGAACAGGAATTTATAAGGGAGGAAAATTAAAATATGTGTACTGATTTTGTAAACTTAACAATAGAAAACCTTCTTGATGAGCATTTATGCTGTATAATACGCAGTAAAAAGCCCCATAAAGGTATTGACGCTAAGCGACAATGGCTTTCAGAGCGGCTAAATGAAGGTCATGTCTTTAGAAAGCTAAATGCAAAAGCTACGGTTTTTATTGAATATGCTCCTCTTGAAAAAGCTTGGGTTCCCATAACCGGTGACAACTATTATTATGTGTATTGCTTATGGGTTTCTGGTAGTTACAAAGGAAAAGGGTATGGAAAATCGCTGATGGATTATTGTTTGGCTGATGCCAAAGAAAAGGGCAAATCCGGCATTTGCATGCTCGGAGCAAAGAAACAAAAATCTTGGCTTTCAGACCAATCATTTGCGAAGAAGTTCGGCTTTGAGGTTGTTGATACTACCAATAATGGTTATGAATTGCTTGCACTTTCTTTTGACGGAACAATGCCAAAGTTCGCACAAAATGTTAAAAACGAAGAAATTGAAAACAAAGAGCTAACAATTTATTATGATATGCAGTGCCCATATGTCTATCAAAACATTGAGATGATAAAACAGTATTGTGAAACGAATGATGTTCCTGTATCTTTAATTCA
>DMJQ01000088.1:0-343 GCA_003457065.1 Clostridiales bacterium | reverse complement strand
GCAAAACTATATTATACGGTTTCACGTTGTCTCACAATTGCATTGGTAATATCGGTGTTAATATTTTCTATTGGTGCAGGTATCTTAGCGGGCGTCTTTAGCGTAAACAAAACAAAGGAGATACAAACTCTTGCTTCAAAAATACATGGTATTGGTTCCGCGTTAGGATTTATGGCGCTGATGTTTAACCCCTATTCATATCAATTCTATCATTTAAGCAAAGCTATTATATTATGTGGGCTGTCAGCGGATTTTCTTTTATTTTGGCTTCTTTGTTTTTTATTTTGTTTATTGCTTCTGACAAGAAGAAATTTGAATCTACAATAATTAACAATGAAGGCTT
>DMJQ01000057.1 GCA_003457065.1 Clostridiales bacterium | reverse complement strand
GGGATATTGACAGCGAGGCAGGATTAAACCTGGCAGATGCCGACATAATAGTCAGCGTTGGCAGAGGAATCGGCAGCCAGAAAAATATACAGCTGGCTCAGGATCTGGCAGATACGCTGGGAGGTGCACTTGGTGCTTCGAGGCCGGTGGTGGATTCGGGATGGATTCCATACAGCCGTCAGGTCGGACAGACGGGAAAAACTGTGGCGCCGAAGATTTATATTGCATGCGGCATATCCGGAGCCATACAGCATTTAGCAGGACTTGCGGACATTGAAACCGTGGTTGCAATAAATAATGATCTGGATGCTCCGATATTTAAAGTGGCAAATTACAGATTGGTTGGAGATGTGAAAGAAATTCTTCCGCTGCTGACCGAACAATTAAAAATGCATAGAAAATAAGAATTACAAAAAGGAACGACACTATCGTTCCTTTTTGTTATGATGATTATTCAAAGAAGCTGTACAACAGCTCCATCTGCTCATATGAAAGCATGCCTACGTAGCCTCTGATGGCTTCGCCCTTTTTATTTATCGCAATTGTCGTTGGGAATGAACGTATGCCGTATATGTTTGAAACGTCCATATCCTTGTCGAGTACCNNTAAAATTTCGAACAACCTCTTTTGATTCGCCTACATTTACGGTCAGCACCAGCAAATCATCATGTGCATCCTGAAGTTTCTGCAGATCAGGCATTTCAATTACGCAATAACCGCACCAGGTTGCCCAGAAATTTAATATTACATTTTTATCTCTCAATTCGCTTAATTTTATGACAGTGCCGTCAAGTGTTTCAAGCTCAAAGTCCGGAGCTACTATGGCATCACCGTTTGTCTGCTCATAATTATCCTGCTGCACGGTGTCCTCCTCATCATCAGGCACAACATCGGGTATAACCGAGCATCCTGTTGCAAGCAGAGCAATAAGCGCAATCATCAATATTAATTTCCTCATGATTTCCCTCTCGTTTTATTATAGTGAGCTATTACCCATATGTTAAAGATTCTAAACAAATAATTTGGTTCCCCCAATATGTGTCCCTGTTTTAAATGTATGAGGATATGCGGCGGATATTCTGTCGAAAGCATGTTCAAGGCTGTCTTTGTCCATAAAAAGCCCGAACACTGCAGAGCCGCTGCCGGTCATACAGGAAACAAGAGCTCCGTTTTGCAGCATTAATTTTTTGATGTCGTTTATTTCCGGATGGAATTGTTCAACTACTTTTTCCAGTGTATTGGATACAGACAGAGCAGCATCTTTAAAGCTGCCTGAACTGATGTGGTTCAAGATTTCATTGCCTTTGTATAAATTATAATAATCCGGTCTTAAATTATTGTATACAAATGCCGTTGACATGGAAAAATCGGGCTTTACCAGCAATATGTGATTCCATGTAAAGNNCTTTGTAAGTTTTTCCCCGATTCCTTCCGCAAGATATGTGCCGCCCGTGAGACAGAAAGGCACATCCGCACCTATTCTGAGTCCTGCTTTCAGCATTTCATCCTCTGTCATGTTCAGGTTCCAGAGAATATTCAGACCTCTGATGACAGCCGCGCAGTTGCCGCTTCCTCCCGCAAGGCCAGCCTCAGTCGGTATTTTCTTATTTATTCTTATGATAACTCCGGAGCTAATATGATATATTTCTTTAATTATTGCAGCAGCTTTGAAGCATGTGTTTTTTTCATCCACAGGCACGGAAGGATCACTGCATTCAATTATGATTTCATTTTTTTCGGTGTCTTCAAGAAAGATTTCATCGTATAGTCCGATTGACTGCATCACTGTTTTTATGAGATGATACCCGCTTTGCAGCCTTCCTTCAATATCTAAAAATAAATTTATCTTCCCGTAGGAATTAAGTTTTATCATAGCAACCTCATTTTAAGTGTCATTCTAAGGCAGCAAATTCTCCGGTGNNAATAAATTAATTTTAATAATTATATTATAGATGTTAAACATTAACAACTTAAAAAATACTTAAAATTTTATTGGAATTTATGTTTAATAAAAGGATTTTGGGGTATACAATTAATATAACATAAATTTTACTAAATTTTACCGACACAAAAAACCGAGAATTCAGAAAGTTAATCAATTCAAGGCAGCAGTAAAATTT
The DNA here is from genome assembly GCA_003457065.1 of Clostridiales bacterium. Taxonomy (GTDB): domain Bacteria; phylum Bacillota; class Clostridia; order Tissierellales; family Sedimentibacteraceae; genus Sedimentibacter. Next base: position 19,043 of record DMJQ01000057.1, on the reverse strand, counting down.
AGTGAATAAATGTTTTATATAAAGGTTGTGGAAGAGGTGATTCCCCCAAAATCAGAATCTGAAAATCCAAGTGAATAGCACCCGGTTTTCAAGTGTGGAATTGAAGAAAACCGGGTGCTATTCATAATTAAAATAAGTCCTTTTTTGCGAGTATAAATCCTACAACTGCAGCTGTAAACACTGATATTCCCAATACGATCCAAAATCCGAAAGGAGAGTTTTCAAATGGAATATTCAAAAGGTTCATCCCGAAGAAACCTGAAAACATTGAGGGTATTGCCATCAGAATGGTGATTGACGTTAAAAGTTTCATAACTATGTTTAAGTTGTTGGATATGATGGAAGCAAATGCATCCATTGTTCCGCTTAATATTCCGCTGTATATATTGGCCATTTCAATAGCCTGTTTATTTTCGATTATTACGTCTTCCAGTAAGTCTTCATCTTCCGAGTATTTTTTAATAATATTAATGCGCAGTATTTTATCAAGCACAACCTGATTTGCCCTTAATGAAGTCGTTATATAAACCAATGACTTTTCAAGGTCTAAAAGCTGAAAAAGTTCTTTGTTTTTCATGGACTGGTGAAGCTGTTTTTCAACGTAATTGCTCATTTTGTCAATCTGCCTCAAATATAGCAGATATCTCTGAGCGTTCTTATAAAGTATCTGATACAGGAATCTGTATTTTTTATAAGTATAAAATGTACGTATGCTGTTTTTTTCAAATTGATCCAGCACTATGGAATTTTTCAGGCATACAGTAATTATATTTTTGTCTGTAATTATAATTCCCAGAGGAAGTGTCTCATAAATTATATGGTCATCGGTTTTTTCAACATATGGAGTGTCTACTAAGATTAATACCTGGTCATTTTCTGTTTCTATACGAGCAGTTTCTTCTTCGTCCAGAGCTGCTCTTAAAAAATCTCTGTCTACTGAAAGTTTTTCTTCAATGAAGGCAATTTCTTCAGAAGTAGGATCAACCATACTGATCCATGCTCCGTCTTCTATTTCTTCCAGTGTGAAAAGAGTTTCATCAATTGTTTTGAATATATCAAGCATGTGTCACCTCAATTTAATAATAGATTTTCTCTATTACTAAATTGATAAAAAGTCAGTAACAGAGAAGTATTCAGTTTTAAAATAGCACGACCGTTCGACCGTAGGGACCTCGTCCATTACATTCACTTCCTTTTAGTATTTTGATGCCTTAATTATAATAGTCTATTTTATTATTATTTGCAAGTTAAAATTAAGCAAATTAAAGAAAAAGCACATATTTTTTATAATAATGGCAAGCATATTATCAAATGAATAATATTTCCCCGCTTTTCATTTAATATAGTTTAGAAGGTGATTTTTTGACAGGAAATTCTGTTGCAAGAGTTAAAGGAATAGTTGAAGGATGCGTAGGGCAAAAGGTCAAATTTAAAGTAAGAAAAGGAAAGACCAGATCCCAGATTAACGAAGGTGTGATTGCAGACACCTATCCTTCAATTTTTACAGTTCAGGTTGAGAACAAGGGCTTACGAAGGGTTGTGTCATTTAATTATATTGATATATTAACAAATTATGTTGAATTTTTCATATGTGATGATGAAGAAACAAAAATCGTGTAAAAAAATGAAACTTTGAAAAATAAAGCAGACTGAATTCATCAGCAATTTTACAGTGAATTAAGTTTCGCTTTATTTTTTTGGTAAAATTTGATATACTACAACTTGAAATATTTTGGGGGAAGTATAGTGAAAAAAATTTTTAAGTTTCTATCGATAATTTTTTTAATCTACATGGTTTTTTGCATATATGCAAGATTTATAGAGCCTGACATTCTGACGGTGCACTATGAAAATATAAGCAGCAGGTTTATAAGCGAAGGCAGAGAACTGAAAGTGCTGCAGTTTTCCGATATGCATATATCGGAATATTTCGATGAAGAAGACATAAAAAAGACTGTTGAGAAAATTAATGAAGAAGCTCCGGATGTGGTGTTTTTTACCGGGGATCTGATGGATGAATACAATACATATACTGATAAGGAAAATATAGATAAAATCTGGGAGGCACTCGGTGCCATCAATGCTCCCTTAGGTAAATATGCGGTTTACGGCAATCATGACTACGGCGGCGGAGCGGAGAGAATATATGCAAAGATAATGAAGAACAGCGGGTTTAAATTGCTGAAAAATGAAAAGATAAATCTGGAAGAGTACAATGTAAATATTATAGGCATGGACGATTCCATATTCGGGGAATTTGATAAGCAGAAACTGATTGGATTCCTTGACGAGAACAGCTACAACATTGTGCTGAGCCATGAGCCTGATGTGATAAATGGTCTTTTGGAATACAATTTGGATTTGTTCTTATCCGGGCACAGCCATGGCGGGCAGGTAAATATTCCTGTGTTAAAATTTTTTCCTCCGCTGGCTGAGGAATACACAGGTGGAATGTATAGCTTCAAAAATTACAGGCAGACTTTGCTTTACGTAAATACAGGCTTGGGTACTTCTAAAATTCCTCTCAGGTTTATGTCACCGCCGGAGCTTTCAGTATTCATTTTCGGAAACAGCGGTGCAGAGCAATAAAAAGCAACGAAACGGTAGTTGAAGGGCGCTCGGCGCCTTTTTTATTGCATATAAAAACTGCCCCTCGGTTTGAGGGGCAGCAGTGTATTTGACTTCAGTTATTAGTTATTTGTGTAACTTCCATCTATTGTTCTATTGTTCATTGTACATTGTTTATCGTTTAGCAACAGTTTCCTGCTGTCATTATCGGTTCTCGTTATTTAGCCGGTACTTTAATCGTCTGGTTCGGGAAAATCAAGTGCGGGTTGGCAAGATTGTTGTATTCCGCCAGTGTTTCCCATGTTGTGTTGTATTTTTCGGCTATTTTCCACAGAACGTCTCCGGGCACTACTATGTAAATAACTTCTTCAGCTGCAGGAGCTGGAGCAGGTGCAGGTGTCGGAGTTGTTTCCGGAGCTGGTTCAACAGGAACGGGAGTTGGTTCCGGAGCAGGAGTCGGTGCAGGTGCAGGTTCTTCCGCAACAGCTGCCTTCACAGCGATTCTTCCTGAAACTTCGCTTCCTTTAGTTCCGTTAGAATTCAAATAATCGGAGAATATTTCTTCGTATGTGCCGAATTCTGCTGCAACAGGATATTTTTTAAGCATGTCATAGCCGTCTCCGCCGATGGACATGAAGTCATTTATTCCTACAGAGTATTCTGCAGCTTTGTCCAGTGCTTTTTCGCCTACGGTTACTTCAGTAACTCTTGAGCCAACAGGCTGAGACGGATCAAATTCAAATTTAAGTCCGCTTACCTGAAGGAATCCACCCTGTGTTGCAGGATAGCCGCTTACAGAATGCTCAAGCATTGCCAGCAGGTCTTCACCGGTAATTTTTTTAACCTGTATTGTGTTGCCGAATGGGAATAATTCAGCTACTCTGCCGTAAGTAATGTCTCCGGGCTGTATATCCACTCTGATGTTGCCGCCGTTTACGAATGCCACATCAGCNNCGAGGTTGGTTTCTTTCGTTCTTACGTTTTCTCTTAAACCGTCAAGATATATGTCAGTTTTGGCAACAACCTTGTCAAATACTGCTTTGTTTGCTTCGTTTATATTTTCGATTGTCTTTGTCAGATCCGGGTCTGCAACTGTTTTTTCAGCATCTTTTGCAGAGAGCAGCTTGGCTGTTTTTCCAACAATTTTGCCGTCCTTAAGCTCTATATTTACATATCCTAAATTCTGGTCGTAATTTCCTGTCTGAGCGATCAACGTATCTTTGACAACCAGACCTGTATCTAATTTAGTGTGGCTGTGGCCGTCAATTATAACATCGATGCCGTCTACTTTTTCGGCAATTGCTTTTGTTGTTATTACCGAGCTTTCATCTAAGCCAACGTGTGTCAGTGCAACAATTATATCTGCCTTGCCTTCTAATTCTTTAACCATTTTTTTTGAAGCTTCGACAGTATCTGCAAAAGTGATTCCTTTCACATTTGCGGGGCTTGTCTTGTAAGCTGTTTCGGGAGTAGTCAGTCCGAATATGGCGATTTTAACTCCGTCAATCTCTTTAATAACATAAGGTGTAAATAAATACTCGCCTTTTTCATTTACAATGTTTGCGCTCAGCATTTTTACCTTAGACATATCTTTTAATTCCATCAGTCTTTCCTGACCGTAGTTAAAATCATGGTTTCCTATTGTCATGAAGTCATATCCTGCGGCTTCCAATACCTTTATGGCATTTTCACCCTTGCTGATATTAACTATGGGCATTCCGTGAAGAGTGTCACCGGCATCAAGAACAAGCGTGTTTGGGTTTGCTGCCTTAGCCTCTTTGATTAATGTGGCTATTTTGGCAAAACCAAGTTCGTTTTCTGTGCTTTTAAGCCTTGCGTGGGTATCATTAGTGTGGATAATAGTAATTGTAGTGGTTTTAGCATCGGCTGCAAAAGCAACGCTGAAACTGCTCAGAACTAATAATAGTGCTAATACCAAGCTTGTAATTTTTTTGTTCATACTTACCTTCCTCCTAATTTTTTATATTTTTCCATATTTTTATTATACAGACACATGGTAGTATTTTCAAGAACATTTATTATAATTGGCTCAAAGAACTGTTGACAAAAATATAAATATAATATAATATTAAATAAATTTAATATGCAACTGTGAGGAGAAACAGTATTTATACATGGTCTGAAGAGAGAAAGTCAGCGGTGAGAGACTTTTGGCCTGCTGTATAAAGAACCCGTCTCGGAGTTTTTGGGAGTAACAACCCAAAGGGCATAACCCTTATGTAAATGAGATGCTGATTTCAGCAATTAGAGTGGTACCGCGGAAAACCGCCTCTTGATGGAGGCGGTTATTTTTATGCGGTGCAGTTAATTTGCCGAAATAGTGAATTATATGAAATAAAATTTATTATATGGAGGAAATTGAAGAATTATGGCTAAAAAAGAAAAAGATTTTGTAAAAGAAATTACTCCTATGGAAGAAGACTTCAGCAGGTGGTATACGGATGTAATATTGAAAAATGAGCTGGTTGATTATTCACCGGTAAAAGGCTTTATGGTTATAAGACCTTACGGCTACGCATTGTGGGAAAAGATTCAGGAATTTGCGGATGAAAAATTTAAAGCTACGGGACATAAAAACATGTATTTTCCTTTGTTGATTCCGGAAAGCCTGCTTAATAAAGAAAAGGAACACGTTGAAGGCTTTGCTCCGGAAGTGGCATGGGTTACTCACGGAGGCAGCCAGGAGCTGGCAGAGAGACTCGTTATAAGACCTACGTCGGAAACCATCATATGTCACATGTACAGCAAATGGCTGAATTCATACAGAGATTTGCCGTACTTGTATAATCAGTGGTGCAGTGTTGTAAGATGGGAAAAAACAACGAGACCGTTCCTGAGAACTTCCGAGTTTTTGTGGCAGGAAGGACACACTCTCCATGAAACGGCAGAGGAGGCTCAGGCAGAAACACTTCAGATGCTTGATATATACAGGCAGGTTGCGGAAGACTTGATGGCGATGCCTGTTGTTATCGGACAGAAAAGTGAAAAGGAAAAATTTGCGGGAGCATATGCCACATACACAATGGAAGCATTGATGCATGACGGCCAGGCACTGCAGGCCGGAACATCTCACAACCTTGGACAGCATTTTACAAAAGCATTTGATATAAAATTCCAGGGAAGAAACGGACAGGAACAATACCCGTACCACACTTCATGGGGAATATCAACAAGGCTGATTGGCGGGCTCATCATGGTTCATTCTGACAACAGAGGACTTGTGCTTCCTCCGAGAATGGCGCCCGTGCAGGCAGTTATAATTCCTATAGCTCAGGCTAAGGAAGGAGTGCTGGATAAAGCGACAGAACTGTTTGACAGACTGAAGGTAAAAGGAATCAGAGTAGAACTTGACAGCAGCACGGAAAATTCACCGGGATGGAAATTCAACCAATACGAAATGAAGGGTTACCCGGTAAGAATAGAAATCGGACCGAGAGATATCGAAAACAATCAGGCTGTTGCTGTAAGAAGAGACAAACTGGAAAAAGAAATAGTTTCTCTTGACAATATTGAGGACACCATATCCGAAATGCTTGATACCATGCAGAATGATATGCTTGAAAAAGCAAAGGCTCACAGAGAAGCAAACACATATACTGTTGAAAACTATGAGCAGTATAAGAAAGACCTGCCCAACCGCCCTGGATTTGCAAAGATGATGTGGTGCGGAGACAGAGCATGCGAGGATAAATTAAAAGAGGAAACAGGCGCAACAATCAGATGTATTCCGTTCGAACAGGAAGATCTGGGATGCAAGTGCCACATCTGCGGCAAGGAAGCAAAACACATGATCTACGTTGCGAGAGCATACTAATTTTAACACCGGCAATATAAAAACAGAGATAAGTAAACTTAACTTAATTCTTAATATTGAACTTGTGTGTACTCTATTGCCACAAGTCCAATGTTATGAAATAGTTACTTATTGAATTCATTTTAAAAAGTTGTTTAATAGGCTCTCATCCATATCTCGGGACTGCTTGATTTTTATGAAGTTCCGAGATGGCGGAGAGCTTTTTTATTTAAGCATTTTTTAATCAATTTTTAATACAAAATTTACATATTGTTTAATAAACATATATATAATTGAGCATAAATACATAAATAATCAAATTGACAATATTAATCTGCGGTGCTATAATTTGCTTAAAACTGACCGGTCGGTCGAAAAATTCAGGGAGGAATATTTTGAAAAAAGTATTGACATTTTTATTAATAATTGCATTTGTTTTAACCGGATGCAGCGCGGAAGATGCGGTTACGGTTGAAGAAGAATCTTACACAGCTGTTGAAGTTGAAACGTTGCAGCCGACAGAACTTTATATTGAAAATATAATGACGGCAAAGGCGTATGCAGACAAGGATGTGTATGTTGTCCCGCTGATGGCAGGAAAAGTTGAAAGAATAAATGTAAAAGTCGGAGACAGAGTCAGAAAAGACGAGATTTTGTTTGTTATGGACAAAGATGACATAAGCAAGCAGGTCAATCAGGCTTTTACGGCTTACGAAGCGGCAAAGGCAGGCTATGATGTAAGTGCGGCACAGATACAGACAGCCAAGGATTCTTTTGAAAGGATCAAAAAGCTGTATGAAGAAGGAGCAGTTCCCGAAACACAGTATGATCAGGCTAAGCTGGCTGCCTCTGACGAACCGCTGGAAGCTGCAAAGATGTCGGTTGAGCAGGCGAGAGTGGCGTATGAAAATGCTGCATCAATGCTAAAGAATGCCGAAGTCAAGGCACCGATTGCCGGTGTTATATCAAGCATCAGCATAGTTGAAGGCGAATATGCGTCTTCAGGAAATCCTCCCATAACCATCGTTGATTCTGACAGCATTACGATTGAATTTGGCGTGGCAGGCAACATGGTCAATAAAATAAAAAAGGGTGACAGTGCGGTTGTTGAAATAGGTGATGCCGATTACAGGCAGGACTCTGTAATAAACAGTGTAAGCTCTTCGGCGGATGTGATGACAAATCTATACAAAGTTGATATTGTGCTGAACAATGACGGAACGATTAAGCCCGGTATGTTTGCCAAGGTTTATCTGAGCACAGAAAGAATAGACAATGCTCTTGCCGTTAAAACGGAAGCCGTGAAGGAGCAGGAAGATAAAAAATACGTATTTGTGGTAAACGGTGACTCGGCTGCCGAAAAAGAGGTTACGACAGGGCTTGATACGGGAACATACATAGAGATCAAGTCAGGGCTTGCCGAAGGAGACAAAGTCATAGTGAAAGGTCAGGATTACATAAACGACGGCAGCAAAATAAAGGTTGTAAGGGGTGAATAAGCATGTTTGCAAGATTTTCAGTCAAAAAACCCGTTACAATAACCATGATGATTTTGATTGTGATTGTATTGGGAGTTGTGTCATTAAGTAAGCTTAATATAGATCTGCTCCCGCAGATGGATCTTCCATATGTAATGGTTCAGACAAGTTACTCTGGAGCAGGGCCGGAAGAAATTGAAAACATGGTAACGAAACCGCTGGAGCAGGTTTTATCCACTGTGGAAAATATTGACGGGACCATGTCAATATCAAATGAAGGAAGCTCTATTTTATTGATGCAGCNNCAATTTCGGCACGGACATGGATGAAGTAATGCTTCAGATGAGGGAAAAAATAGATATGATAAAGGGCTATCTGCCTGATGATGCAAGTGCTCCGCTTGTGCTTAAGATGGACCCTAACGCCATCCCCATAATACAGCTGGCTGTATCAAGCAAGGGCGATATACATACTACTCAGAAGTTAGCGGAAGATGTTATTTCTCCGCGCATCGAACGTATAGAAGGAACCGCATCGGCAGGTGTTTCTGGCGGCTTGGAGCAGGAAGTTGAAATAATGCTTAAGGAAGAAGCACTAAAGGGCTATAATTTAAGCCAGTCTTATATTCCACAGATGCTTCAGGCGGCAAATATAAATCTCCCCGGCGGCACCGTGAAAAAGGGGAACAATGAGCTGACGGTGAGAACAATCGGCGAATTCAAATCATTGGAAGAGATAAGGAATCTGGAAATACCACTTGCCAAGGGAGGAACAGTCAGGCTGACGGATGTTGCCGATGTGAAGATGGCTAATAAAGAACAGACTTCTATCGCCAAATTAGACGGCAAAGAAGTTGTTCAGATATCTGTGATGAAGCAGTCGGACAGCAACACCGTAAATGTTGCCAAGGCTGTGGATAAAGAACTGGAAAAAATTAAAAAGGAATATCCGGACATAATTGTTGAAACTGTGTTTAATCAGGCAGACTACATTAATTTTGCAATTGACAACCTGGTCAAGACGGCGGTGCAGGGCGGTATTCTGGCTATTATCATACTTCTTGTTTTCCTCAGAAGTTTTAAAACGACGCTGGTAATAGCACTTTCAATTCCTATTTCCATAATAACTACATTTGTTATTTTATATTTCACGGGAATAACATTAAATATGATGACAATCGGTGGTCTGGCTCTTGGAATAGGCATGCTGGTCGATAACTCCATAGTTGTTCTTGAAAATATATACAGAAACAGAAGCCTCGGAATGGACAGGATGAAGGCGTCTATTGACGGAACCAACGAAGTTTCCATGGCGGTTACGGCATCAACACTTACGACTGTTGCCGTATTTATACCCATAGTATTTACGGGCGGACTTGCTGCAACAATATTTAAGGATTTTGCGCTGTCCATAGTAATTGCGCTGTTCAGCTCATTGATAGTTGCGTTGACACTGGTTCCCATGCTGTCTTCAAAGCTTGTTTCAGTAAAAAACCTGGAATCTGAAGAAGCTCAGGAGAAAAAGCACGGACCATTNNGATTTATTACAATTGCAGCGAGCATTGCTTTGTTTGCCGTAAGCATAATGATGGTTGCATCGGTGGGAGCAGAATTTTTTCCTGCTACCGACGAAGGTATAATCAATGTTAGTGTAAGCCTGCCGGCAGGTTCAGAAATAAAACAGGTGGATGATGTTTTGAAGGAAGTTCAGACATCGATACAGGAAATACCTGAAGTGACATCCATATTTACTTCGGCAGGAAGTAGCGGGGTAATGAGCATCGGCAGCGATTCAGGCACGGGAAGCATGACTGTGATTTTAAGCGACTTAAAAGAAAGAGACAGAAGTGCCGGTGAGATAGGCGATGAAATAAGAAGAATCGCCAAGGATGTGCCGGGAGCGGAAATAAGCGTGTCATCGTCATCAATGATGATGATGGGCATGAGTTCGGGAGCCATAAGCATCAGCGTCAAAGGCGATGATTTGGAAACACTTAAAAATATTGGCGATGATTTTAAAGATACAATCGAAAAGGTCGAAGGAACCAGAGAAGTCACAACAAGTTATGAAGACGGCATACCTCAGGTTCAGGTTGCCGCAGACAGAGGTATAGCTTCTCAGTACGGGCTGACGACGGCTCAGATAGGCTTGGCAGTAAACAACACGTTGGCAGGTTCAAACGTTACAAAGTTTAAGGTGGACGGAAATGAACTTGATGTTGTGCTTAAAGGCGACAACATATACGGTGAAAGCATGTCACTGCTAAAAATGCTGCCGGTGCCAACTCCTGTAGGGGGCAGTGTACCACTGACTGAGATTCNNAAGATTGCTGATATAAGTGTTGAAAAAGGACCTGTCAGCATTACGAGGGAGAATCAGACGAGAGTTATGACAGTAAGCGGAAGCGTTGTGGGCAGAGATGTTCAGTCTGTTTCAACCGAGATAGAGAAGCTTCTGAGTGAGTACGAAATGCCAACCGGTTACAGCTACACATTTGGCGGTGAGACAGAGCAGATAGAAGAAACATTTACCGATCTGGCAATGGTAATGCTGGTTGCCATCGTTCTTGTTTACATGATCATAGCTGCTCAGTTTGAGTCGTTGATTCAGCCGCTGTCAATAATGTTTTCTGTTCCTCTTGCATTGTCCGGAGGATTCATAGGATTGTTCGTTACAGGCATTCCGCTGAATGTAATAGGCATTATCGGATTAATAATACTGGTAGGTATTGTTGTTAACAATGCAATAGTGCTTATTGATTATATAAATAACAGGCGAAGCAGAGGAGAAGACAGAACTGTTGCCATTATAAAAGCAGGCCCCATAAGAATAAGACCGATTATGATGACGGCTCTCACTACCATACTGGGATTGGTTCCCATGGCGCTTGGCATAGGAGAAGGAGCAGAGCTTACTCAGTCGATGGGAGTTGTGGTAATCGGAGGTCTGTCTCTTTCCACGGTTTTGACACTGATTGTAGTGCCGGTAATGTATACAATATTTGACGATATTTCGGAATTTTTAAAAAGAAAATTCAGGAAAGGTAAAAATGAAATAATAGAGCAGGTATAGCAGGAACATGTTGTCGTTCCGTTAAGGAGGAAAAATGGAAGAAAAAAACAATAAACGGAAAGATATATTAGCGTCTGCCAGGGATTTGTTCGGAGAAAAGGGATTCCATAACACAAAGATGGAAGAAATTGCTCTGGGCGCAGGTGTGGGAAAAGGCACACTGTATGAATATTTCAAAAATAAGCAGGAAATATTTGATGAAACCTGTGAGGAGTATGTGAAGATATTTCATGAATCGGTTGAAGAAATTAGCAGCATGGATATAACTTTTAAGGAAAAAGTAATTTTATTATTCAGAGAAAAGGAAAAATCAATTGATAAAGAATGTGAAAAAAATCCCATCGACTATATAATGTCCTATAAGGGAATAATCTCAGAAAAAGTGCTGAAGACAATGTTCGAATATATTTCAGACATGTACGAGACTATGACAAAAATAATTGAACAGGGGAAAAAAGAAGGAACTGTTAAAAAAAATATTTCTTCTGACGTAATAGCTTGCTTAATTGTAGGGATGATCGGAGAGTACTTTAATCTCAGGATGTGTAAAAAAGATTATGTCGTATATGGTGAAGAAGAGATATTTAACTTGTTATTTGACGGATTTGGTGTAAAATAAGAAGCAGGGGTCGTGCGCTAAGTTTCGGTCCGGATACGAGTATCACAATATTTGAAAAAATGGAGGAAATTATGAAAAGAAAAATATCGTTATTGCTGGCGACGGTTCTTGTGTTCAGCACAGTTGGCAATGCTGCCTTTGCTGAGGACGTACCTAAAGACACAGAAACGACGGTTACAGAAAGCGTAAAGGAGGGTAAAGTACAGGAACTGTCAATTGCCGATGCTGTTAAGCTTGCAACGGAAAGCGACAGAGGAATGTGGAAAATAGATGATCAGATCAAGAAAATGAGAGATATGAGAAGACAGGGAAGCAGTGCCAAGGAAATGGCAGTGTACGTGATGGAAGCACCATTGGCTGAAACGGCCGGGATGGCACCAGATTATCTTGACCTGATATTGGCTAAAAATAATTATTACACAAAGACTGCCGATTTAAAGAGTAAAGAAATAGAAAAGCAAAGAGGAATGCTGCTTATCGGCATTGAAATAGAAACTAAAAAAATGTATTACGATGTGCTGGTTGCAGAAAAGGCCATTGAAATCAACCAGGCAAAGCTAAGTAAGGCAGAAGAACAGCTGAGGGTTGTGAATTTGAAATTTAGCAACGGTTCAGCCACAAAGGCAGAAGTGCTGAACGGAGAAATGGCGGTTCAGCAGGCTAAGACAGATCTGGATTCAGCAACGGATGATCTGAACATTGCAAAACTTGATTTGCTGAACAAATTAGATCTGCCTCTTGATACTAAGATTGTTTTGACAGAAAAGGAATTGACTTACATACCTACATCAAAGATTGATCTTGATGCGGCAATTGAAAAGGCAAAGACTGACAGGCCGGAAATACTTACAGCAGAAAATGATCTGGAAATCCAGAAAATAGAGACACATGCATACAAAGCATACTACACATCTAATCTTAGACAGTATAAGTGGGCTGAGGAAAAGTTAACAGATGCCGAGCTGAATGTGCCGCAGTCATACAAAGATGTTGAACTTGATGTAAGAAATAAATATCTGAATCTTGTAAAAGCCGAAAGAGCTCTTACTAATATGGATAAAACCGTGGAACTGGCAAAAGAAGCTGCAAGAATAAACAAACTTCTTTATGAAAACGGAATGGTAACATCACTTGATGTTTTAAATGCCGACACTGATTTGGCACAGGCAGAAATAGGAAAGTACCAGCTGCTTGTTGCATACAATATGAGCAAACTTATGTTTGACAATTCAAATATAATGGGTGTGGCAGGTAACGCAGCTGCAGCCGATGCTGAATAGTAACTGAGTCAGTAATACAGCAACTGTACGGTCGTGTTTCTCACGTGGTTCAGAGGTAGATGCGTTATTCATTGATGACAATATTGAAATATATTTAATAAACAGGGGCTGTCTCATGACAGCCCCTGTTAGCATATTATGTAAGTTATCGGCAGCAATGTACGACCTACTTACTTCGTTTCATTTTTAGTTTCAATCTTATTTTTCACTTCTGAGATAACTTTTAATACTGCAAGTGTCATGCCCGTGTACATATTTATGCCGAATACGAAACCTCCGAAGCCATAAAGCATGAGCCGCCTGAAATATTTTTCACCGAAGGAATTAAACATTTCGTGAATTTTTTTTGGCTCCATTTTTTCTATTTCTTCCTTGGCTATCTTGTCAAATTCAACCGCTTTTAACACTTCGTCAAGGTTTCTTTTTAAACTGCTGATGCATGAATCGACGAAAATATTTAATACATATGTCTTGGTTTCATCGCTTAAAAATCCGAAATTGACCGAAACAGCTTTGTCAATCACAGATTTCAGGTGTTCCCTGACGGAAACTTCAAATTTTGCACTTCCCAAAAGCGATATAAAATACTGCTCCGCGGATTTCATAAATTCATCCTCGCTGATTAATTCTCCCGCATTTACATTCAGATATTCTCCGCAGTCTTTAAGTGATGAACGTATTATTTCCTGAAGACCGTTATCGTTGAGCCTGTCAGCTGCCATGTTTATGGCGTTCACTGCATCTTCTTCCGACATGCCACTGAACAGNNGCCGGTGAATGCGTCTATTTCATTACCGTACACATTTAGCATTGTGTTCAGTTTGTTCATGTTGACAGGTCTTAAAATACTGCTTAACTTTGAGTTCCCTGCCTTTGAGAACAGCTCAACCGTCAGTACATTTATTTTCTTTTCGATTTTCGCGGAATTTTCCTGATTTAAATAGCTGCTCACAATGTCATTCAGCTGAAATTTGTTCAATCCCGTATACAAAACGTCAACCTTGGTTTTATAGAATTTTTCTTCCATCAATCCAGATGCTATATTATAAAGCTCCTGCTTTTTAGCTTCCATAAACTTAGGAATTTTGTTGTTAATAATCCTGGTCAGCAGTTCATCCACTATTTCGTCGCCGCCCATTAAAGAGTACATTCCTCTTTCAAGCAAACCAAGGTGTGCCTTGATTTCTGCCTGGACTGTTGCGGCTATCCTGCTTTTGTTTTCCTTTATGCTTTTTACTGCCGCTGCGTACATATTTTCAAAAATCTTCGGCATTTTCGAATCTACATACGCTCTGAATTTCCCGTCAAATATTTCTTCAAAGCTCTTGTTCCTGTCTATGGAGCTGTTGATTAAATTTATTCCCTTATTAATAATTTCATCTCTTGAGTCCTGAGATAAAATAATGCTGCTTATTTTATCTGCTGCCGACTGTGCGAGTTTTTTACCGGTTTCCTGCGCAATGATTTCGTTTATTTGTCTCTTTACAATGTTTCGATAGCTGTCTTCATATCTTAGAATGAGGTTTTTAAATTCATCTTCCCCTGAAAGCATCGAATTCAATTTATTGCAGCCACTGTATCCTGCTTTGCATAGATAATTTTTTACGGCATCTTCCAGAACTATGTTTCCTATTTTTTTATCAGAGACTGACAATGAATGAATTCTTTTCCCGGTTTCGGGGTTCTTAAGCTTAGAAATCAGCATGGAACTCATTTTATCGGCGGTTCGTTCATTTATTAATGAGGAAATTCTGATGCTTTTTAATCTGCCGTACAGATAACCGCTGATATTTCTAAAATTATCCGAAATCTTGCTTTTTAAATACAAATATATCTTTTTAACAACGCTTTGCCTGTTGTCTGCCAATAAGCATGAAATTGTTTCATAGTCATTGTGAGCAATGGTGTTTGTAAAGGACTGTTTAATGTTATCTTTGTATTTGTCAAACAATCCTCCGATGCTCTTTTTGTCCAAAAGGCTGTTGTCTATGAAATGAGCCGTGCTTTCGGCAAATATTTTTTGGTTCCTGACAATGTAGCCCAAAGAAAAATTGCGCAGGAAAGGTATCCTGGACAGCAGTTTTTTTTCTTTGTAAGGTCTGAAAATCATGTTAATTGCAATCACATTGGTTATGAACCCAACAAATGCATATACGACCATATTTGCCGGACTAATCTGTGCCGGAGCAACTGGCGAGCTTTGAAATGCTGCCAATATTATGCCTGCCGCAGCCCCAAGAACTCCGCCGAAGTACATAATTGGCTTCAGCTCTTTCCCTATAAATTCATTGGCAAGGTCCACAAGCTCATCGTCAT
Source organism: Clostridiales bacterium (assembly GCA_003457065.1). Lineage (GTDB taxonomy): Bacteria > Bacillota > Clostridia > Tissierellales > Sedimentibacteraceae > Sedimentibacter. The sequence goes on along the minus strand of DMJQ01000057.1, from coordinate 3,896 downwards.
CCAGCTTGTTTAAATTGTCCGTGACAATTGCCTTTATTGAGCCGCTCAAAATTACATCCGTATTTTTAACAGCATATGAGCGTAGAGATTCTGAGCTGTTTTTCGCCAGGTTGTCTACAGAGTTTAATTTGTCCAGAGCGGCTGACAGAGGGACATCCTTTAATTCAGAGACAGCCTTGCCGTAGCCTTCGTATATTGTTTCGTTTAGACGTTTTATTGTATCGGAANNGAATAACCGTCAGCCCATGATTTTATCCGACATGCAATCCACTTTTTAACCGAATCACTGTTTGAATCAAGTTTTTTTCCTACGAACTCATTTATTTTCACAGCAACCATCCCGACTTTTTCTTCATCAATCAGCTGACCAAGCTCTTTTTCAAACATTTTGTCAGCATAATCGGTTGCTTTTGCGGCTAAATAATTTTTAGCGATATCTGAGGATGCTAATGCCTTTAAATTTCTTGCTTCTATGTCCTTCAGACTGAATTCCGGCAGTATTTGTTGTACTTCAGATTCAGAAATATATGCTGCAGTTTTGTTTATTATTGATCCTGAATTTTTATTTACATAATTTATTATAAGTTTTGCCGCATTTTCGGGCGTTATATTGTTGTTTTCAGCTTCGGCTATAATTTCACCGACAGTGAGATTGTTTAATATATCAATTATTTTATCACTTAAAGGTTTGCTTAATTTTTCAGGCTCTCTAAAGTTTTTCACGTAGGAAATAATTTTGTCAACAATGCTGTATTTTTTGCTTAAGCTGCTGAAATATGTATTTTTAATTGTGGACAGCAGCTTTGCTTTTAATCCGTCCGACTCTTTAATTACTTCGTCGATTGAGTCTTCAATCATCCTGTCTATGAGCTGACTGTTCGCATTGAGCCAGGTTACGATTTTTTCCGTAAGTGAAGGAATGCTTTCTGTCAGGTACTGCTTCAGATTTTTCTCAAAAGAAGAATCCAAAAGGCTGAATACTGATTTATCACATTCTTTGCCGTACGAAAATAAGGAACACAGCAACCTGTTTAAGTTTTCAGTTCCTCTTTCAGAATTGACATATGACAGTAAACTGTTGTTAATGCCGGCTAAAATATCGCCGTCTAAATTTATGATTTCCTTAACCTTTCGGTTATACAAGCTTTCTTTTAAAGCATCAAGGGCACTGCTGATACCTACGGAATTTAAAAGCTCCTCAATATCCGTTCCGCCGCAGTACGAAGCTGTTTTGGTAAGTATTCCGGTGGCATTGGAAATAATCGTTTGATAAATGCTTTTATCTAAAATATCATTTAACACTAATTTTTCATTATTTTTGTACAAGGATAAAATAATATTTTCAATAATGTGCGAACTGCCAAATATGCGGATTAAACCGGCATATATTTCACCGCTGATTGTATCAAGCTGTTCTGTGTTTAAAAAGTCATTGAGGTTCAGTTTTTCAATCATCATGCTGCATAGTTCGGGCACGTGTTCATTAATTATCCCGGCAACAAATTCATCCGTCGTTTTAACTGTGGAGTCAAAGCCGTCTATATTGGCAAATACAGCAGAGCCTGCAGCTTCGTAAAGTGAATTTTCATAGAAGTCGGCTGTCAGGGCTTCAAATTCTTTTTTAAAGCTTTCATCGCTCAATATTTCCTGAAGCTTTGATTTGCTGATTATATCGTTCTCGACCATGGAGCTTATGTTTTCAATAAATTCTGTCCTTGTTTTCTTAATGACTCCGCCTATTTTTAATGGAGTATATTCTTTAAAGAGCATATTGATTGCATAATCATTTGTAATGTAACCTGAGGCACCACCGAGAATTGCCTGTGCTAAGTAATTAAGTATTATTTCGTTCATAATTTTACCTTTCATATCTTTCAAGAAATTATATCACCGTCTGTTTAAATTTGCAAAATGATTATTTAAATATTAATTCATTGTAATACTGTTTATTCAGGCGGTACAGCCGTATCATTCACGAGCGGATACATTTTTTATAGTATTTTCGAAGTTTTACAAATAAGTCGCATAATTAAAATTATATTGATTAATTGCAGGTTTTAATGTAAAATAAAATAAATAAGCAGAATCTAAGTAGGAGGAATAAAGTAAATGAAAACGTATAACACTGACAAAATTAGAAACGTTGCCTTAATCGGTCACAGCAGTTGCGGCAAAACAACGCTGACGGAAGCATTTTTATACAAAACCGGCGTTACGACAAGAATGGGCAGAATTGAAGATGGAAATACTATTTCTGATTTCGATAAAGAAGAAAAAGATCGACAAGTTTCTATCAGCACATCGATCGTACCTGTAGAGTATGATAATACTAAAATCAATTTTCTTGATACTCCTGGTTATTTTGATTTCGTCGGCGAAGTTTACGGAGCCCTTAAGGTTGCAAACGGAGCGGTTCTCGTAGTTGATGCAAGCTCGGGCATCGAGGTCGGAACGGAAAAAGCATGGAAATATGCCGAACAAAAGAATCTGCCGAGAGTAATATTCCTTAATAAAATGGATAAAGAAAACGTTAAATTTGAAAAGCTGATGGATCAGTTAAGAGAAAAATTCGGAAAAAAAGTAGTTCCGTTTGCCATTCCTCTTGGAAAGGGCGACAATTATGACGGATACATGGACATACTGGCCGGACAGTGCTACATAGGTTCTGATCCTGTTGAGACATTGCCTGATACGGCAGAAAAAGCTGAAAGATTAAAATCCATACTTATGGAATCAGTTGCCGAAACAGATGAAGAAATGCTGGAAAAATATTTCGACGGCGAAGAATTTACCGACGATGAGATTCGTACAGGCTTGAAAAAAGCCGTTCTTGCGGGCGAGCTGGTTCCGGTTGTATTAGGATCGGCTGTCAAAGGTCTTGGAGCAGAGCTGCTCATGAGAGTTGTGATTGAATACTTGCCAAGCGCACAGGATGAAATAGAAGTTAAAGGAACGAACAACGACAAGGAAGAAACAAGAAAAGTCAGTGCTTCGGAACCGCTGTCCGCATTTGTGTTTAAAACAATTGTGGACCCATTTGTGGGAAAGATTACGTTGTATAAAGTAATCTCAGGTTCTCTGAAGAAAGATACGGATATTTACAATGCAAGAAATCAGGAAAGTGAAAGAATAGGAAGCATATTCCTGCTGAGAGGAAAAGATCAGGTTGAAGCATCGGAAATTATCGCAGGTGATATAGGAGCAACTTCAAAGCTGCAATATTTTACGACAGGAGATACAATTTCCTTAAAATCCTCACCAATAGTTTACGAAGGTATGGACTTCCCGAAACCATGTTATTTCATGGCAGTTTCCGCAAGAACAAAAGACAGTGATGAAAAAGTCGGTGTCGGCCTTCATAAGCTCAATGAGGAAGATCCTACTTTTACAATAGAAAGAAATGCCGAAACAAAAGAACAGATCATAGGCGGTCAGGGCAATATTCAGCTTGAAGTTATAGCAAATAAATTGAAAAACAACTTTAAGGTTGATGTTAACCTTACTCCTCCAAAAGTAGCATACAGGGAGACAATAAGAGGCAGATCTGATGTTCAGGGCAAGCACAAGAAACAGTCGGGCGGTGCCGGACAGTACGGCGATGTTCATATCAGATTTGAACCATCAGATGAAGAATTTGTGTTCGCGGAGGAAGTATTCGGCGGTTCAGTGCCGAGAAACTTTATCCCTGCTGTTGAAAAAGGGTTAAGAGATTGTCTTGACAAAGGTGTTCTGGCAGGATGCAAGGTCGTAAACGTAAAAGCCACACTGTATGACGGTTCCTACCATGATGTTGACTCAAATGAAATGGCGTTTAAAATAGCTGCTTCACTTGCATTCAAAAAAGGAATGCTTGAAGCAAAGCCGGTATTGCTTGAACCCGTTTCCAAGGTTGAAAT
>DMJQ01000124.1:8049-39390 GCA_003457065.1 Clostridiales bacterium | reverse complement strand
TCAGAAAATGCACATAGTTATCCAGGTTTCCATCTTCGACAGGAGCATCGGGACCCCACACCCGGGACAGCAGGACGGAACGTGGTATAATGTTCCTTTGATTTCGCATGAAAATTTCAAGGAGTTCCGATTCTTTTTTGGACAGCGTACATTTATTTGCGGGCCCCTTCAATGTGCACCTCATCAAATCAAGCTCAATATCATTCAATTTGATATTTTGTGTGCTTTTCCACTGTGCGGGACGACGGCTGACTGCTCTGATTCTTGCCAGAAGTTCATTTATGTCAAAAGGTTTCACTATGTAATCATCTGCTCCTGCGTCCAGACCGTCAATTCTGTCTCCTATTCCGTCCAGAGCCGTTATAATTATAACAGGAGCGGTTATGCCGGCAGCCCTTGTGCCGGCCAAAACATCCATGCCGTTCAGCTGCGGAAGCAGCCTGTCTAAAAGTATCAAATCGTATGCTTCCTGTTTTATGAAATACAGTCCGTCTTCTCCGTTATAGCATGTGTCTANNGTTCAAGATGAAATTTTACTGCGCCGCACAGTTCCATATTATCTTCAACAATAAGTATTCTCATTTTTTCTCCTGCGATATATTTATTTGCTGTTAATTATACAATATCTGTCTCTAAATAATCTTTAAGTTCCTTTGAGATTATTTAGATATATATATATTATAATTAATTAAATCATAATTGTAAACACACAGGCATGATTTCAGCCGGTTAACGGCAAAATTGTCGTCATTGATATGAACTAATAAATATTTTAAGGAGGAGAATGTAAATGAAAAAAATAACAAAGATGTTATTGTTTTTTGTACTTTGTTCGGCTGCACTATTTTTGATATCCTGCGGCAGCAATAAAGATTCAACGTTCAGCATGGGAGAACAGCCGGCAATGGGAAGATACGTAGAAAAAATTTCGAGGTACCCTATAGAGGAGAATATACAGGCGGTAACTTCCGTAAAAAAATCCGACGGCTCGCTTGACCTCGGGATATTTCTTGATCAATCGCCGTGGTATGCTATGTACAATACAAAGGATGCCATAAATTATGAGCGGCAAGAGATACCATGGTACGATGAACTGGGTGAAATGGAATACGGTATAATCAGCATAGCTTATGATATGGAGGACAATAAGTATGTTCTGGCATCCGGAGGACCTGAAAACGACAACAAAGTTTTCAAAATTGGCGAAGATAATAAGCTTGTGGAAATAAAAATGGAATGGAAGGAAAGCCAAAGTCCCGTTGAAAGCCTGAAGTTTTACTTTGAAAGTATGAAAGTTGCGCAAAACGGCGATCTACTGCTGTTTCAGCATTGGAACGGGATTATGCAGTATTCTCCTGACGGTAAGTTCGTCGCTCAGTACGGCGGCGGAAACAATGACAGATTCACAGTTTCAGGAGACAATGTATTTATTATAGATGAAGATTCTTCGCAGATATCCGTCTATGACGTGAATACGCATGAGCAGCAGAGAACTGTTTCATATGACAATATGACATGGGAAGCGGCATTGTCGGGAGGCAGCGGAGGAAGTTTGTATCTCACTGACAGAAGCGGAGTGTACAGACTTGCGGATGGAGGAAGTCTGTGGGAAAAAATAATAGACGGTGAACTCACATCACTGTCCATACCTTCATTGTATTTTGACGGTGTCATAGAAACCGCGCCCGGAGAATTTTATATTTTATTTGCTGATTCTGAGTCAAACAACAGTATTTTTAAATATGAGTACGATGAAAACATATCGACGTTGCCGGGTACAGAACTTGTAGTATACACATTGAAAGAAAATAACACTTTAAGACAGACGGCAGGAGAACTTCAGAGAAAAAATCCTGATATAAGAGTCAATATAAGAGTCGGGATTGACAATGACTCATCAGTAACGAAAGATGATGCCGTAAGAGCATTGAATACCGAGATTTTTGCCGGCAAGGGCCCTGATCTGATACTGTTGGATGGTATGGATGTGGAGTCATATGTGTCAAAGGGAGTTCTGACTGATTTGGCAGGTGTGGTGAAAGAAGTGAATGAAAGCGGAGAAAAGCTCATGGACAGTGTGGTAAATACTTATGAGGAAGATTCGAAAATATTTGCGGTGCCTTCTAAATTTACGGTACCGTCCATGTGGATAGATGAGGAGTATGCAGGAAGCGTCAAGGACCTTAAAGCTTTAGCTGATTTTGCCATGGATCACAATGACCTTCAGGTTTTTCATTATTCATCTTACAGTGATTTGATGAAAATTTTCAGCCTGTCAAGCGGATCATCATGGTTTGATAAGGACGGAAATCTTGATGAAAAAAGTATGGCGGAATTTTTAACCCGTATTAAGGAAATTTATGATTCAGGTAAAAAATACATGAAAGCCGGAGAAGAGCGTATTGAAAGAGGGAACGGGAGTTCTCCCAGAGCACAGGCTGTAGTTGACTCAATCGGTAACACAACTGACATCTTCAGCTGGGTCTTCGGAAGAGCGTATACATATTGCGCCAATATGATAAGCTATAATTCGGCAAATGCTCCGTTCCTGGCGGTTGCCGAAAGAAGCGGTGGAGTGACTGTGCCCCTGCCGGGACAGGCTGAGAATGTGTTTATTCCGGTTAATATTATAGGAATAAACGCCAAAACAGCAAAGACTGACATTGCAATGGAATTTGTGAAGCTTATGCTGTCATCCTCCGTTCAGAATGCAAACACATATGACGGCTTTCCTGTAAATATAAAATCTCTGGAGTACGGAGCAAAAGGCAGGGGTAATGAAAACATATCTTTAGCAATGTCAAATGATTTTGATGAAGGAGAAATGCTTTGGGGGCGATTGCCTTCCGAAGAAGAGCTGAGAAAAGTCATGGAGCTGTGCCTTAGCGTGAAGACTCCGTGTGTTCCGGATTATACCATATTGGAGATGATTATTGATGAATCCAAAGAATATTTTGACGGAGGTAAAACCGTTGAACAGACTGTTTCTCAAATTAAAGAAAGAACGAGACTGTACCTTTCCGAATAAAAACGGAAGCGGATTTTGTGCGTTTTTATTTATAGCCCCGAGTTTAATCGGTGTGAGCATATTTGTGATGATTCCCTTTGCTGACGTCGTAAGAAGGTCATTTTACCGCGGCATGGGCGGAGAGTTTTCAGGATTAAAAAACTATATATCGGTTTTACAAAATGAGGCTTTCAGACTGGCAGTGCTCAATACTCTCAGATTCGTAGCCGTATGCATTCCTGTCTTAATGTTATTGTCACTCATGCTTTCGGTTTTGTTGAATCTTTGCAGATACGGTGCGGAGTTTTTTAAAACAACCATGCTCATACCCATGGCGCTGCCTGCTGCTTCTGTGGTTTTACTGTGGAAGGCAGTGTTCCATAAAAACGGGCTGATGAACAGTCTGCTGCTGGCTGTGGGAGGCGAAGCCGTAGATTTTATGAATACTGAAATGGCATTTTACATACTGGTTGTAAGCTATATTTGGAAAAATGCCGGATATGATATGGTTTTATGGACGGCATCTTTATCAAATATTTCTCCCAGCCTTTATGAAGCTGCCGCAATTGATGGAGCAGGATTCATCAGGCAGTTCTTTTTGGTGACACTGCCGGGATTAAAGCAGGATTTTTTCATCATAGGAATATTATCTCTGATAAATTCTTTCAAAGTTTTCAGAGAAGCTTACCTTGTAGGAGGCTCCTACCCTCATACAAGCATGTACATGCTTCAGCACCTGTTTAACAACTGGTTTGCTTCACTGGATATAGAAAAGCTGTGTGCGGGATCTGTAATGACGGCAGCAGTAATTTTTGTTCTTGTTCTTATGCTGAAAAGAGTATTGGGAGAGGAGTAGTATGAAAAAGTTTTTTAATATAGAAATAATCATATTAACTGTTTTTTGCATCCTTGTATGGCTGCCTGTGGCAATGATTGCAGGCGGTTCTCTCATGAGCGGCGATGAATTCGCACAAAATTTATCGCCTGTGCTTGACGATGGGAACGGGGAAAATATGGCGAGGTGGAGCATAATACCTCAATATCCCACACTGAGATTTTATGTGGAACTTTTAATAGATTCTCCGGGATTTTTCGTAATGTTTTGGAATTCGTGTAAAATAGTTTTTCCGATTTTGGCGGGACAGCTGCTGATTTGTGTTCCGGCCGCATGGGGTTTTGCCAGATATGATTTCAGATTTAAAAATATTCTGCTTGTAATTTATTTAGCGCTGATGCTGATGCCTTTTCAGGTTACGATGGTTTCCAATTACCTGGTCCTCGACAGGCTTAATCTTTTAAACTCCCACCTGGGTATAATTATGCCCGCTGTGTTTTCGACCTTTCCCGTATTTATAATGTACAGATTTTTCAGGGCGGTTCCTGCCTCACTTTTGGAGGCTGCGGAAATAGACGGAGCAGGCGAATTCAAAATATTTATTTATGTGGGACTTCCTATGGGAGCACCCGGCATTGTATCAATAATTGTTTTAGAATTTCTGGAATACTGGAGCATCATAGAGCAGCCTCTGACATTTTTGAAAGATAAGTCTCTGTGGCCTCTTTCACTGTTTCTGCCTGACATTGCTTCCGGCAGCAACGGGTTATATTTAGCCGCATCTGTTGTAATGATTATACCGTCGCTGCTGATATTTTTATTCGGGCAGAAATATCTGGAAAAAGGCATACGTGCATCCGGTCTGAAGGAATAAGGTCAAAGGAGAGAAGCTATGACATACGATGAAAAGGTAAATAATAAAAGCAGGAGGCAAAAGTTTTACGCAAAGGCTTTTGTGGGATTTTTCGCATTGATGCTGTTTTTTACCGTGATTTCAAGAGCAGCCGATTCTGCCGCCGTCGCAAAGGTGTATACGGAAAAGGCGAAAAGAGGAAAACTATCATATGAAACATTGTGTGAAGGAAGGGTTGAGCCGTGGGAAAAACTGTATATGACTTCGGATGAAGGTTTCAGGATTCAGGAAATAAAAGTTGAGCCCGGCCAGACGGTGGTTTCGGATGAGCCCTTGATTATCCTCGACAAGAAAGAAATTGAAGAGAAGCTTTTCACGGCGGAGACTGAACTAAAACTCATGGAGCTTAAAAAACAAAACCTTGATTTAAATACTTATGATTTATCCGATGATAAGTCTGTTGAAAAAGCCAGAACAGTGCTTGAAAGAGCACGGCAGGATATGGAGCTTAACAAGGAAATAAATGGAGGAATGGAGCTTGAGGCTGATAAAAGAGCGGTTGAGGATGCCTTGCTTAATTTGAAAACAGCGGTTGAAGAAAAAGAAAAAGCAGATATGAACATAAATACGGCAAAAGAAAAAAATGAAATCGACAAAAAGTCTGCCGAATTGGAGATTCAGCTTAAAAATAAGGAAATAAATTTTCTCAGGGAATTGGTTGATAAAGGATGTATAATTAGTGCCGTCAAAGGCGGAACAATAGATGAAATTTTTGTGAAAACCGGTGAAAAAACATCGGGAGGGAATGTTATTTCACTTATAGCGGAAGATTCGGAATATTATTTCAAGGCAGAGACGGATAAAGAAAAGACAAAATATATAAAGCCGGGTGATTCGGCGGAGATAACTTTGGAGGGAGATAAAATACCCATAAAGAATGCAGAGATAAAGTGGGTTAAATTTTCATCTGAAAATGAAACCGCTGAAATAACCGTAAAAATACCGGAAGATGCGAAAGTTTACAACGGCATGAGCGCATCCATAAAACATGTCAGCATAACAGCGGAGTATGAGAGGATTATTCCTGTAAGTGCCGTAAGAAGCAGCACAGGCGGTGATTATGTGCTGGCGGTCAAGGAAGTAAATACCGTCATGGGAAATGAGAATGCCGCATACAGAGTGAATATAGAGGTGCTGGATGAGGACGGGAAAAACGCTGCAGTCGCCGGCTTAAGCGATGAGGATATAATAGTTAGCAGCAATAAGCCCATTGAAGAATCAGACAGAGTGAGGGTGAAGCTGAAATGAAAAAATTCAGAAAGGATATTCTGGCAATGCTGCTCGTGCTTGCAGGGTTCATGCTGTGGAGCGGCGCTGCCGTAAGATATAGGGAGCTTGCCAGCGGCTGCGGAGGCATAAGTCTCAGATTTGAAAAAAATTCGCTTGATGTTGACAGCCTCACTGAAATATATGAGCGGCAGAAAGCAGCTGGCACGGATTCAGAACTTACTGCATGGAGGCAGGATTATAACCTTAAGATAGAGGATCCGGTATTGGGCGCAGGGATTGAATCGGATGTCATTTATATGTGGGGAGATGAAAAAGATGTGCTGGGACCATTAGGAGGCGAAGGCTGTGCCATGTCCGGCGACAAGGCATATGAGCTGTGGGGTTCACGGGACGTTCTGGGAAAAAACGTCTGTGTAGACAAAGATGCATATCAAGTAACGTCTGTCATAAATAATATTCCGGGAATAATTGTCGTACAAAAAGATAATTACAAAAAAGACATGAAGTTTGTTTCTTTGGATATGAAACTACAGTCAGGCGAAGACGAATCGGTACGTACGGAAGAATTTATGCTTCAGAATTCTAAAACAGCTGATTCAACAATTAATTATTCTGATTTGCTGTCTTTGGCAGGTAATTTTTGCGGGTTTCCGGCTTTGACGATTTCCGCTCTCATGTGCGGCAAAATATTGTACGGAGTTTACTGCTACAGAAAAGATGAAAAGGGATGCAGGACGATTGCCTCTTATGTGTTTTTTTTGAGCTCATGGATTTGCATATGCATTTATTCCGGAAGTATTTTCTTTGAAATTCCCGCAAGTTTTATTCCCACAAAGTGGTCGGATTTTGATTTCTGGTCCGCGCTTTTTAAAAGGCATGCGGAGGATCTGAATGGACTGAGGATGATGCGAACGTATGCTCTCGACAGTTACATAAAAAATGCATTCATATATATTTTGGCATGCGGTCTGTTAAGTTCAGCATGTTTTATTGCGGCATTAAGGCATGTGAAAAATGAAAGCATGAATAAGCTCATAGTTTTTGAAACTGTTTCTGCAGTCATAATGTTTTGTGCCACAGTTGCGGCAGGTGCGCAATACGGAAGGTATACTCGCTCATACTGGATTATATTGCCCATGTACTTTGTATTTGACTACTTAATAAGCAATTTTAAACTGTATGAAAGGACATAATTATGGCATCCATAAAATTAGAAAATATAACAAAGAAATATTCAAAAAACATTACAGCTTTGGAAAATGTAAGTCTCAATATAGATGACGGTGAATTTGTCGTTCTCGTAGGTCCGTCAGGCTGCGGAAAATCCACAACTCTCAGAATAATAGCCGGGCTGGAGAACGCTACGGAGGGAAATTTGTACATAGGAGGGCAATCCGTCAAAAATGTTAAACCAAAAGACCGCAATATTGCCATGGTATTTCAAAATTATGCCCTATATCCGCATCTCACCGTTTTTGACAACATGGCTTTCGGGCTTAAAATGCGAAAGGTGGACAGGGATGAAATCAAAAAGAAAATAATTCAAGCTGCTCAAATGCTTCACATAGAGGATTTGCTGAACAGGAAGCCCGGCGAACTGTCCGGCGGTCAAAAGCAGAGAGTTGCCTTGGGCAGGGCAATTGTTCGGGAGCCGAGGGTTTTTCTGCTGGATGAGCCTTTGTCCAATCTGGATGCGGAGCTTAGAATGCAGATGCGCATCGAAATAATTAAACTTCATAAAAAGCTTGAAGCCACTTTTGTATATGTGACTCATGACCAGACCGAAGCCATGACCATGGCAGACAGAATAGTTGTAATGAAAGACGGAATAATACAGCAGGCAGGAACGCCCGAAAGCATTTATAAAAATCCTTCCAATATTTTTGTAGCCGGTTTTATCGGCTCACCTCGCATGAACTTTATTGAAGTGACTGTTACCGGCCGCGGAGAAAACATAGGACTGTCGGCAAAGAATTTCACTTTGCCGACAGTCGGGTGTCCATATGATGACGACATTTTGAAAAGATATATGGGTAGGAAACTAAAGGCGGGTATAAGGCCGGAGGATGTAAGGTACGTAACAAAAAAAGACAAGTCCGAAGGAATTTATGCCGTCCACGAAATAACCGAGGTATTAGGGCACGAAGCCTACGTTCACTTTGACTGTTTCGGAGAAAAAATAACGGCAAGGTCTGCCGTGAAAGAAGTAATTGAAGAAGGAGCCGGTGTGAAAATTATTTTTGATGTGAAAAAAGTGCAGCTGTTTGACGCGGAGAGCGAAAAAAATATTGTTCTGCCTTCCATAGATCATGAAAAGTATTTTTGTACGGAAAATTAAATAAAATACATACAAAAATGATAGACCGGTATTTCAAAGTATCGGTTTTTATTTCTTGCGTTTACATGTAGCAAATTCTGGTATATAATAATTATGCTTTGCAATAATATAAACAAATTAAAAAGAAATTTATAAGAGGATAGCATGTACAAAAAATTTTATATCGCCAAATCTTTAATAAATATATTGCTGATAGGATTAATGTGCTTTTTTATGTTTTTTGATGAAATTAATTACGTGATTACGACTATGATTCTGATTATTTTTTCAATGGTTATATCCAAGCTTGTAATTAAATTTAAGTTTGAAAAAGAAGCAGTAAAAGAAAAGAACAATATTACGTTGAATGTGCTGATGATTTTATCACTGTGGGCAGGCATGTGTTTCAGCAGAATTTTTATTGCAGTCGCATGGATTTTATATATATTTACAGAAATATTGGCCTACAATGAAGCAAGGGATTATTTTGATTAAATTATTCGGGCAACCTGATATTATTAAATATTGTCTGAAATAATTACATGGTTTGTAATATTTAATGATTGTAATGATGCAAGCATGATAATTAAGTGATGAAAAATAATTATAGAGATAGCATTATATATATAGCCTGTTGATATGTTAGCTGAAAGATTCGTAAGTTGATTAAATCGGAGGTATTGTAATGGATGCAAGTTACAAAACACTAAAAATATTATGTGCAGCTATTGCTTTATGCTTGTTTTGTGTTTCTGTATACGGCTATAGCAGTAAGGAGTTTTTTTACGATACGATGGAGGAAATTAACATACAGCACACTCTTGAAGCACAGGATGTATCAGATGTGAACATTAATGACTATACACCTGCCATGGAGGGACGTGAAGTCGCGTTTAGCGCAGATGAGCTGGACAGTATGACGGATTACGGCAAATACAAAGGAGCTGCAAGCCAACTTACCTATGAACAGGCGTCGGAGGATGTGGGCCTTGCGTTTCGGATTTTAAAAAATTGCTATGGAGCGTATTTTTATTTCGGAGGAAATGAAGTTTTTGAAAAGGCAAACGAGCAGGTACTTTCGGACTGTAAGCGGGCAGGAGAGAATTTAACTGTAGGTATTTTGCGGGAAGCCCTGAAGAAAAATCTCAGCTTTATAAAAGACGGCCCCTTTTGGATTGACAACGAGCCTGTATTTGCAAAGAGTATATATTATTCGAACGAAGAAACGGTTTTTCTGAAAGATAAGAATGGATATTATATGGAACAGGGCGGGAAGAAACGCTATGTGCTCTCTGTAGACGGCAGTGATGCGGTTGAAAGTTATATGAAACGTTCTATAGACAATAAAGGAATGCTTGTTTATAAAATTGGTATGCTTTCTGTAAATAACAAAGAAACAGTGCAGATTGGTTTTGAGAACGGTACAGTGAATTTTGTTTTGACTTCTCCAGAATCGGAAAAACTAAGAAATGAAAATTATTCATGTTATGAAATAAATAATGTTTCAGTGGTAGCGGTAAGTTCATTTATGGATGAACAGGCAGGCCGAAATTTTATAAGCTCGGCTGATACAATCAAAAATAGCAGGATTGCAATTTTGGATCTTCGAGGAAACCGCGGAGGTATGTCCAAATATGTAACTGATTGGTTGGACATATATGATTCGGCGTTGTCAGAATATGCGGGAGGTAATGCATATGCATACCGCCGGAGCCGGGCTGCCGATTATTTGATATACAGGAATCTTGAAAAGTATTTATCAAAGCAGGAAGCAGAATATTTATTAAACAACTACCGCGCGGGAAACAACCACTGGGAAACAGAAAAAACTACAGTTTTTAAACGCAGCGGAAACGATAATTATTTATTTGTGCTTGTTGACAGCCGTACATTTTCTGCCGGTGAGTGGCTGATTGCCGCCCTGCGGAATAAGGACAATGTGATTTTTGTGGGAACTAACAGCGGGGGCGGACTCATGAACGACAGTGCAATTAAAATTGCACTTCCCGGCTCGAGGATTAATATTCAGTTGGGATGCGAATTGAGATTTTATTATGATGAGACGATATTTTCCGAAGAAACCGGATTCTCTCCTGATATATGGGTAAGCACCGACGCAATGCAGTATACTCTTAATTTGATTTCATACTATGGATTAGATTAATAATTAACGGAAATTTGACAACACTTTCAGATTTTTATAACTGCTGTTAAGGATATATTCAAAATTTGTTTTAGAAAGTTTCAAAATTCAACCCGTGAATTGTAAATCGAAATGCAACCTACCTGATATTTATTACATATATATATCAATATGTGATATTAATATATTGAAAAACGATAAATAATATGTTATGTTCTTGTAAAGATATCAATAATAAATAATCGGAGGGTGAATTTTGAAAAAAGCATTGTTGGGCAAAATTTTAATTATAGCCTTAATAATTTTTATAGGTTATGGAGCATATCAAAAAATATCTGCAGATAATAAATATGTGAGATTAATGGGGACGAAATTGCCTGACAGTTCTGAAACAATCGAAGTTAATGATTCACATGGCGGTTTTCACGGAGACGGAACATATTTTGAAATAATTCAGATAAACAGCAGTGAGATAGCTTCTTTTGGCGAAGAGCTGCGAAAATCCGGGCTATGGGAGGAACTTCCGTTAGGCGGTGAGCTGCAGAAATTTATTTATGGTGAACATACTCCCGAATACAGCTACGGAGGACATGGCGAGATGATGCCAAAGGATATAAGCGGCATCTACAGATTTAATGACAAATCTGTAGATCCGCGTCCGCTGTTCGAAAGATATTCTCAGAATTTCATGTTCTGCATGTTCGATACAAACACTGGAAAGCTTTATATACTGGAGTTTAATTCTTAAAAATACATAGAAAATAAAATGGTTATTTATGTCCCGAAGTTTAAGTTTTAAATTAGATATTATGAAAAAGACATTGATTCATGCTTTTTATTTAGTTTACCAGCCTTTAATAACAAAAGGTAATTTTTAACTATTTCGAGTTCTATTTGTTAATTTTTTATAGAAAAAGGACTATTGCACTGCGATTTTGAATCGCTAATGCAACAGCCCCCTTAAGTTTATGATTTAGAGCTCAATTGAATAGATAAGTTCCCCAAAAAACAAGTTCAATATAAATAATGCTGATAAAAGACTAAATATGGTAAGTATTGCCTGAATGATTGTAATTTGCATATTATCATAATATCTCTCAGGAATTATGGGTATGTGTAAATTATATTTCTTATTTATCAATAGTCTGCACACACTGTAAATCAGTGATGATAATACAATAAATAATATCATTATCAAAATATTCAACCAAATCAACCCTTTCATATTTAATGAAAATATAATTGCTTAATTATATTATTTATATATCATAATGCAATATAAATGAAGCAGAATTTGCTGATGTTGATGTGGAGATTGAATAATGGAATGGAAGGTAGAGTATATAAAGGATGCCTTGAATGATTTGAAAAATCTTGATAAAACTCAACAAATACAATTAATTAAGGCAAAAGGATTTATTTTAGAATAGATAAAACATAACATAAAAAGTCGGGCATAACCATTTGAAAATTGATAAGATATAAGTAAGAGAGGGAGCGATGATTATGGGATGGATTGAAGGCATCAGCGAGGCTATCAACTATATTGAAGACAATATAACTGAGAAACTAACAATAGAAAACATTGCCAAACAGGCATTTGTGTCTCCTTTTTATTTCCAGAAGGGATTTTCAATGCTTTGTGGTTTTACGGTTGGGGAGTACATCAGGCAGCGCAGACTTACTCTTGCCGGAAGTGAAATTGTTTCTACTGATAAAAAAATCATTGACATTGCTTTGAAGTATGGTTATGATTCACCGGATAGTTTTACAAAAGCTTTCATTCGTTTTCATGGCATTTCACCTACAGCTGTTAGAAAAAACAAGGAAATGATAAAATCTTTTGCTCCTTTAAAAATCAAATTTTCATTGGAAGGTGGCTTTATTATGGATTACAAGATTCTTGAAAAAGAAGCGTTCACTGTTATGGGTGTATCAAAGGTATTTAATTATGATACAGCAAAAACAGAGATTCCAAAGTTTTGGACAGAACTTTTTCAACCAGGAAAAGAAAAAATTATATGCGGAATGTATGGCGTGTGTATTGATGAGAGTATGGGATCGGATGAATTTGAATATTTAATTGCTGACAATTGGAACCCATCAACAGAAACACCCGATGGTTTTGTAACAAAGATTATTCCAAAACATACTTGGGCTGTTTTTGCCTGCAAGGGCGCAATGCCTAAATCACTGCAAGATGTGAACGAAAGAATCTTCTCGGAATGGCTGCCTAATTGCAAGGATTATGAAATTGCGGCAGGTTACAATGTTGAAATGTACACCGATATGGCAGATTATCCTAATGGTACTCAAGATGAAAACTACTACAGTGAAATTTGGATTCCTGTTAAGAAAAAATAATTATGTAAAAGAGCATAATCCTTAAAATTGAACACAACAAAGAAGGCATCCTACACAATAACTACGTAGAATGCCTTCTTTGTTGAAATATAATACATGCGTTTTCGTTTGCAAAAATGAATAAACCGTCTCTGCGTGTTTGGTTTTATATTCTACAAAACTTTTAAATTTGTCCTGATTCCTGAGATGTCGGGCTTTACAAGCATGGAATAATTTGTGTCGTATATTACAAATCCGGGTTTTGAGTTAGGCGGCTTTTTAACATTGGATTTTTTGGTGTAGTCAATCTCCACGCTGCCTGAATTTTTACCTTTGCTGTAATGAGCGGCGATTCGTGCGGCTTCCACATATTCATCATCTGTGAGCTCATCTCCGTTTGTTCTTATGATAATATGGGAGCCGGGCATATTTTTGGCATGGAACCAGAAATCGTCTTTTTTGCCGACTTTGAATGTGAGCATGTCGTTTTGAAGATTGTTTCTGCCAACCAGTATTTCATGCCCTCCAGATGAAATATAGGTTATGAATTCAGGCCTGTATTCCTTTGATTTCTTAACCCTCGATTTTCTTTTCATCATTCCTTCTGCAGTCAGTTCATTGTAGATTTCATCTAAATCATCAATTGTCTCGCATGCTTCTATGGAATACAGAATATTTTCCAGATACTCAATTTCTTTTAATGATGCCTCTATGAACTTTTGGAGTTCTTCTTCAGCTTTTTTCAGCTTGTTGTACCTTTTGAAATATTTCTGGCTGTTTTGTGACAGATTGAGTCTTGGATCCAGTGGTATCGTAATTTCTTTCTGTTCCGGATCGTAGTAATTTACAGCTTTGAGCTTGTGGTTTTCCGGAGTTTTATGCAAATTAGCGAGAATAAGCTCTCCATATACTTTGTATTTTTCCCTGTCTTCGGCGTTTAACAGTTCATTTCTCTGCTTTTCCACCTTTTTTCTGTCACGGTCGATTTTGGTATTCATGCTTTTGATGAGGCTTGCTACTCTTTGATTGATTTTATTCCTGTTGTCCTGAGCATAATAATAATCATCCAGCAGCTCGCCTGGATTCTGGTAATGCTTTTTTTTGCAGTTTTCCAAGTGCCTGATGTCAATGCAGTAAAATTCCTGCCGCGCTGAGTTTTCGTCGTAATAAATATCGAAAGAATAATGGTTGGCTTTTACTTTATCCATCACTTGGCTGAAAGCAATCCATAATTTTTCCGTTTGATCGTCATTCAGCTCGCCGATATATGTACTTTCGTTTAAATCTGCCAGGAAGCAGATTTCTCTGCTTATGAAAGGGCTCATGCCCATAAACTTTTTATAGAAAAAGTTATAGATTAACAGACCGTCGTTTGTTTTTCGGACAGTTTCAAAAAAAAGCTCTTTTGTGGTTTTTGTAGGATTTATTTTATCCTGTTCCGGCGGGATCACATATTGTATGCCCGGATATATCTGTCTGACGCTGCTTACATTTTCGGCAACTCTTTTTATCGAATCTATTACAATCTGTGTTTTTGTGTATATAAAAATTATATTGCTGTGCTTGCCCATTATTTCAATTATCAGCGATTTGTATAATGTAGTTTCAAGTTCATCCTTGCATTCGAATGTTATTTTCAGTATGCGGTCGAAGTTGATCTGCTCTATATCCGTAACGTGTGCGCCCGTCAGATGCTTTCTTAAAAGCATGCAGAACATTGGGGGCTGTNNTGCAGTCATCATCAGCTTATGGTTTTCACCGCCGTTTCTTATGGTGATTATAATTTCATTTTTATCCGGCTGGTAGATTTTATCTACGCGGCCGCCTACTAATTTATTATATAAATCATATTTTATACTGTTTAAAAAAATTCCGTCTAAAGACATTTTAACCTCCTGAGAACAAGAGATATGCAACAGGACAGCAGTGAGCCGGTAATTTGTTCATCTTTTTTAATTGCCCATTATTGCTTTCTATTGCAAATCTATTGTTATATTGTACAGCAAAAAGCCTTTTATGTCATGGAAATTATTTATTTTTTGTTTACTAATTGCATTTTAATGTTATAATAAGTATCATGCAGCCGTTAAGCCAAGTATTCTAACGGTATTGCACGAGGGGCGTTACTTGCGATAAGCAGTAAAAAGGTTGGCTGTTTTTGGGACATGAAGTACGTGTGTTGAGAACAATAGATTCTTCGTTGACGCTCATAATTACGAAATTCATGATAAAATAAATATTTGGAGAGTAAAATGGCGGATATATTAAGTATGACCGGCTATGGCAAGGGCGAACATAATGACGGTAAAAGAATCATAACGGCAGAAATTAAGACCATCAATAATAGATATTGTGATATAAATATTAAAACCCCAAGGCATTTGCGCTTTTTCGATGATAATATAAGAAAAATCTTGAAAAACAGCGTCCAAAGGGGTAGAATAGATGTATATATCAACATAGACTATTTAAGCGAATCTGATACTGTAATTGTTCCTAATTTATGTCTGGCCAAGCAATATAAAAGTGCTATTGATGAAATAAAGGCGGAATTAGATATTAACAGCGATGTTTCATTGGATACAATAATAAAATTTCAGGATGTTCTTGTTGCCAGAGAAGATAACGATGATGAAGAAGAACTTCGTCTATGCGTTGAATCGGCCATGGACAATGCGGTTGAAAATCTTGTAAAGATGAGAGCCATAGAAGGCGAGCAGCTTAAAGCAGACATCAGCTCAGGCATGAACAAAATTCTTGTGCTTATGAACGAAATCGAGAAAAATTCCGAAACTATAGTAGAAGACTACAGGGCGAAATTTGAAACAAGAATAAAGGAACTGCTGGGCAGCGGCCATGAACTGGATGAAAACAGACTTTATAACGAAATTGTAATATATGCGGACAAAAGTGATATTAATGAAGAGATTGTGAGGTTTAAATCACATATGAGCCAGCTGGGAAATGTCCTTGATGAAGGCGGAGCGGTTGGAAGAAAATTAGACTTCATAATTCAGGAATCAAACAGAGAAATCAACACTATAGGTTCTAAGGTCGGAAACCTTGAAATAATACAAATGGTAATTGAAATTAAGAACGTACTGGAGAAAATCAGAGAACAAATACAAAACATAGAATAGGAGATAAAGAAATGGCAAACAATACTATAAACATAGGATTTGGAAATATTGCATTATCAAATAGAATTATAGCAATTGTAAGTCCTGAATCGGCACCTATCAAGCGTGTTATACAAGAAACCCGTGAAAAGGGAAAGCTTATTGACGCTACCTACGGAAGAAGGGAAAGAGCAGTTATAATTACCGACTGCGAGTATGTAATACTTTCAGCAATACAGCCGGATACAATGGCTCAGAGGTTTGAAAACAATAACCACAATATAAAGTAGAGGTGTAATAATGGACAACGGATTATTGGTGGTAATATCGGGTCCTTCAGGAGCAGGCAAGGGTACAATATGCAAGAGACTTAAGGAGGTAATGAAGGATTTAAAGGTCTCCGTGTCGACAACCACGCGTAAGCCGAGAAATGGTGAAGTGGAAGGCGAAAGCTATTTTTTCATAAATGAAGATGATTTTATAAAAAAAATTAATAATAATGAATTACTTGAACATGCTAAAGTATATGGAAATTATTACGGAACGCCGAAAGAAGAAGTATTTAAACAGCTTGAAGAAGGAAATGATGTTATTCTGGAAATAGATATCCAGGGAGCATTGCAGGTTAAAAAGAATTATCCAAGAGGAGTTTTCATTTTTATACTGCCTCCGTCACTTAAGGAGTTGAAAAACAGAATTGAAGGAAGGGGCACTGATTCAAAGGAAGTTATTCTTAGAAGGATGAAATGTGCATATGATGAATTGAATTATGCTTTTGAATATGATTATGTGGTGTTAAACGATGATGTTGAAACTGCAGTCGATAAAATACAGTGCATAATTAAAGCGGAGAAAAACCGCGCAGTCAGGAAAAAAGCAATTATAAACAAAATCAGGGAGGTATAATATGAAAAAGATTTCATTAGATGAATTGATAAATATGGTGGATAGCAGATATTCGCTTGTTACGATAATTTCAAGAAGAGCAAGGCAGATAGTTGACGGATCCCAGGTGCTGATAAAAACAGATTCAACCAAACCTGTGGCGATCGCGATTGAAGAATTTTATGATGGAGCATACCAGCCTATTTATGATTACGAACAATATAAAAAAGACCATCCGAGAACCGAAGCAAGCCAGGAGCAAAGTTTAGAAGAAAAAGGTGAAGCTGCCGTAACGGAAGAAGTGCAGCCCACGGATAATATGTAATCAGTCTATCGACTGATTATTTAATTTTGGCTTAAAATTTTTTATAGGAGTATGTATGTATAACAATTTTGTACAGGTAATATTAAACAACAATTCAAAGAGTACCGACATGTTTTTCACCTATGGTGTTCCGAAAGATTTTGAGAACAGCGTGCAGACAGGGAAAAGGGTGAAGGTGAGCTTTGGAAGAAACAAGCATATGATTGATGCACTTGTGGTGTCGGTTGACAGCTCGTGCGATCTGCCTGAAAAAAAAATAAAGCCTATAATTGACATACTTGATGACGCTCCTGTTGTAAGCGATGAGATGATTAAGCTGGCATTCTGGATGAGGGAAAGATACATATGTAAATATTCCGATGCCATAAGGCTNNGTATGATTCCGGCGATGATAAAGTATGAGCACAATATTATATTTAGGGCAATAGGTTCTGAATTTGCGGAACTGACATTGAACGAAAAGGAAAATGAGCTCCTTCAAATCATAAAAGAGGGCCCTGTTGAGCTTGTAAAATTAAAAAAAACATATGGCGGCAGCGATATTTTCACAATTCTCAGAAGTCTGAAAGAAAAGGGAATGATTGAGTCCGAAAGCAGGGAGCAGTCAAAGAGCAAAAGCGCTTATGAGAAATATGTTTCCTTGTATGAGGACAAGGCATTGGACGAATACGACATAAACGGGACTGAAAAACAGGTAAGAATAATTAATTTTCTTAAGGAAAACAAAAAAGAAAACGTAAAAAAATTATCCGAAGATTTGAATGTATCTAATGCAGTCATAAATAATCTGATTAAAAAAAATATATTGAAAGAAGAATATATTTTATACAGCCGGGAAGAACAGGTTGCTACGGAAAAGCCAGCCCACTTAAATGAAGAACAGCAAAAAGCCTGTGATGAAATCATTTCATCAGACAGCAGGGTATTTCTGCTTCACGGAGTTACCGGAAGCGGTAAGACAGAAGTGTATATGAACATTATCGAGCACTATATAAAGCAAGGTAAACAATCCATAATGCTTGTTCCCGAGATTTCTCTTACGACTCAGACAATAGACAGGTTTCAAAAAAGATTCGGGAACAAAATCGCAGTATTTCATTCAAGATTGAGCAAGAAGGAAAAATTCATAGAGTGGACCAAGGTTTACAACCACGAGGTGGATGTGGTAATAGGAGCACGCTCCGCAATTTTTGCCCCCATTAAAAATTTAGGGGTAATTGTAATAGATGAAGAGCACGAAGACAGCTATATTTCATCTGTTTCACCGAAGTATGACACCACCGAAGTTGCAATAAGAATGTCATATCTATTAAACGGCAAGGTAATACTGGGAACTGCCACTCCTTCAATAAATACCTACTACATGGCAATGAAGGGGCAGATAGAAAAAATTGAACTGAAAAAGCGTGTCAATAATCAGATGCCTGACATAAAAATAGTTGATATGGGCAACGAGCTGGACAAGGGTAATAGTACAATGATAAGCGAAGAATTGTATGAAAGCATTAAAGTTTCCCTCATAAAAAAAGAACAGGTCATATTATTTTTGAACAAGAGAGGTTATTCCGGATTTGTGTCATGTAAGAAATGCGGCTATGTTGCAAGGTGCGACCGCTGCGATGTCTCCATGACTTATCACACCAGCGGAAATATGCTGAAATGCCACTACTGCGGCAGAACAAGGAGAATGCTGTTCAAATGTCCGAAGTGCTGCAGCGAAAAAATAGAACAGTTCAGTGCCGGTACACAGCATGCGGAAAAGCTTGTCAAACAGCTGTTTCCAAATGCGGCAATCGAGCGCATGGATTTTGATTCCATGTCAGACAAGGACGCATATGAGAATATATACAGAAAATTCAAGGAAAGAAAAATTGATATATTAATAGGCACACAAATGCTTGCAAAGGGTTTTGACTTTCCGGATGTAACAACCGTGGGAGTTCTGTCTGCGGATGCCATATTAAATCTTCCGTTTTACAACTCCAGCGAGAAAACATTTCAGCTCATAACCCAGGTAAGCGGCAGAGCAGGCAGGGGCAGCAAAAAAGGAACGGTATACGTTCAGACATACGAGCCGGAAAATTTCATAATAAATGCCGCTAAAAACAACGATTACGAAGTTTTTATAAATGAAGAATTAAAATTGCGAAAAGAATTTGCATTTCCGCCGTTTATTAATATAATAAATATATGCCTCATATCAAAAAACGAAGAGCTGGTTAACAAAACAGCAGGTGAAAAATATGAGGAGTTAAAAGAACTGGTTAAAGATATGGTTAAGGAAAGAAGCTTATTATTGTACAGACCGGTTCCACATTCTATTTACAAGGTAAACGATGAATACAGAATCAATTTGTTTATAAAGGTTTCAAACCACGCATTACATGAGCTGAAGAAAATTCTTCGCACCGTTTACATGGAGAGAGACATTGAAAATATCAGAGTAAGCATAAATATAAACACAGATACAATATAGGAGGATATATGGCTTTAAGAAATTTAAGGTATGAGGGAGACGAAATACTAAGAAAGAAAAGCAGGAAAATAAGTGTCGTAGATGATAAAATAAGAACACTTCTAAATGACATGGTTGAAACAATGTATGAAAATGAAGGTGTGGGACTTGCCGGACCACAGGTCGGAATTTTAAAGCGTGCGATTGTCATAGATGTGGAAGACGGCAATGTATATAAAATGATAAATCCTGAAATTAAAAACCAGTCGGGAGAACAGGTGGGGCAGGAAGGGTGCCTGAGCGTTCCAGAAACTAAGGGAATCGTCAGAAGACCAATGAATGTTACAGTCGAATACACTGACGAAAACGGAAAACAAGTCACTCTGGATGCAGAAGGAATTCTGGCAAGATGCATATGCCATGAGATAGATCATCTGGACGGAATATTATTTATAGATAGGGTTAAAAACAAATAGTGGATAATAGGTGAATTATGAACGTTATTTTTATGGGAACACCGGAATTTGCAGTGCCGACTCTTAAAAATCTTCATGAAAACGGGCATGAAATAAAGCTTGTAGTGACTCAGCCTGACAAACCTTCCGGAAGAGGAAAAAAGTTAAAAAAATCAGAGGTTAAAGAAGCTGCCGAACAGCTAAGGCTTCCAGTTTTTCAGCCGGATAAAATAAAGAAACAGGAAAACATTCAGGTTCTTAAACAGTACAATCCGGATGTAATAGTCGTTGTAGCATACGGGCAGATATTGAGCAGAGAAATCCTTGAACTTCCAAAGTACGGATGCATAAACGTACACGCATCGCTGCTGCCGAAACTGAGGGGAGCTGCGCCGCTGAACTGGTCAATTATTAATGGTGAAACCAAGACAGGAGTTACAACCATGAAAATGGATGTGGGTCTTGATACGGGGGACATGCTTTTAAAAACCGAGGTTGAAATAACCGAAGATATGAATGTTGGAGAACTCCACGATATATTGATGTACAAGGGCGCGGACCTTTTAATTGAAACACTGGATAAGCTGGAAAAAAGTGAAATAGTTCCGGAAAAGCAGGATGATTCACTTTCTGACTATGCTCCGATGTTTAATAACGAAAATCGTAAGATAAACTGGAACGCTGATGCAAAGAGCATTCATAACTTAATCAGAGGACTGTCTCCGTGGCCTACAGCATATTTTACGATGGACGACAAGTCCGTCAAGGTTTATGAAGCCTCATACACGGACGAAAAAACCGATTACAGCCCGGGATATATAATTAAAGCAGAAGACGACGGAATTTACGTTGCAGCAGGCAATGGAACCTTAATAATCAAAGAAATCCAGATGCCCGGAAAAAAGAAAATGAAGGTTGATGCCTATTTGAGAGGCAACAACTTTCCGGAGCATATCTCGCTGAACTGAGAAAAGTTATTGATAGTATGGAAGGTGATAGAAATGATGTACCCATATATAGTTTTAGCAGATGGAACAGAAATTGTACATTCTCATATACTCGAAGAAATTGGAGAAAAGTGTATTGATGTACATTTTGAGCGACCGACAGAAGATGGATTTGACATGGCAAGATGTTCGTTGCCGTCTTATAATTGGATTAAGCGTGAAGGATTTTCAGATGAAGAAATAGCATTTTTGAAGAATTATTAAAAAATAATGCTCATTTGTTATTTAAATATGCTGAAAATGGGGGAATTAAAATTGCATAGTCTTTTTCAAGTTGGAAGTTATAAAGTTTTCTTTTGGTCGAATGAAAATGACGAACCCCTTCATGTACATGTAGGAAAAGGGAAACCAACAGCTAATTCGACTAAGATTTGGATAACAAAAGTCGAAGGGTATATTGTTGCAAACAATAGTTCAAGAATTCCAACAAGTGAGTTGAATGAATTATTAGAAATTATCGCTGCCCAATACTTTTTAATATGCGATGCATGGAAAGAACATTTTAAAGTTAATGAAATAAAATTTTATTGTTAGTATTTATTCTAAATTATCATTTGAATACTTTAACCGTCAAAGTGCTTGTTTTGGCGGTTAATTTTTATGTAAAAAATTAAAAGGAGTAACAAAAGATAAAACATCATTGTATACAAATATAAAATTTGAATATAAATGCTCAAGAATAACGAAAATTAACAAGGGTTGCATTTCAATGAAAAAATTAATTATTTTTAAAAAAGTCATTATATTGAAATATAATATACTTTCATGAAAGCAGTAATGAATATTTATTCTATCATTTGTTTCCGCATTGTCTGATATATTCAATATATTACGGAGCTTGTATTTTATGACGGATAATTAAAATCAGAGGCACACATAGAGCTGAATTGATTTGGGATAAAACATAGAAGATTAATGGCAGGCAGGAAATAAGTTGTATGCAAGATTTATATTAGGGATTACATGATGATTTTTTGCTGAAAACGATTGTAAATTTGCAAAATATGGTAGTATTTTATATGTAATATGGTGCTTATTAACTCAGGTGCTTAATATGCATGTGTAATTTCTATTGAACTGCCTGCAATGAAATGTAGTGAGAGTACAGTGGTTAGTATCGCTCTATTGATTCTTATATGCATATAAATATCCTTTATATAAACGGGCAGTCAGTATAGTTAACATAAATGAAAGCACATATATGGTGGAATTATGAAAAAAATATTGATTGACTTAATTGATTACTTGAAAAAAGCGTTGCTTATGTTGATTTTAATTGGTATTGCAGATGTTGTAATATCAGTAAAGATTTCTCCTAATCTCCTGCTGTATTCCTAATACATTTCTTTTAAAATCTATAATGCCGTATTTATTAACTGCAACTGTATATGTAGATATTCTTAAATCTCCAATATTAACAAATGCTTGCCTTGCAATCGACTGCAAAAGCTTGTAAAATATGGTATTCTTTTAAAGAAGTATTATGGATTTGAAAAACAGCAATGCAAAAGAATAATTGAGTTTAACTGCTGCTCGTTAACAGGAGCCGGTAAGAAATGTTTTATGCAATGAATATTTATCGTAATTAATATATGGAATTAAAATCCTGGCAATTCTCAAGGGGTAATTGAAATTGTCGGGCTTTATTTTTATTATTTAAAGATTTTTCGGTATAAATTATAATGTTAAGAATAAAATCTCTTTGTTATTTGGATATAATAATGATATAATAAAAAATGTTTAATTATTAAAAATAATAAACAAAAATGTTAAATTATAAGATAGAGGCAATTATGGATAACAGTTACAGGACACAGGCAATAGAAACACTGAAAAAAATATTTAAGGACAAATCATATTCCAACATAGTCATTAATAACGACATGAAAAACGTCGCTCACAGGTACTTGCTGCTTTACAGAAAATCTGTGCTGGGAGTTGTTGAAAATTTAATTTTCATAGACTGGATTATAAACGAAATGTCTAAAACCAAGACTAAGAAAATGGAAATAGACGTCCTGACTGTGCTGAGACTGGCTGTGTATCAATTATTTTTCCTGGATAAATCACATGAGAATATTGTAGTGAATGAAAGCGTACAATATATTAAGGACAAGGGGAACATAAGAGCTTCAAAATTTGCGAATGCGGTTCTGAGGAACATATTGAGGAATAAGGATGAACTGATTAACAAAATGAGCAGGCTACCCTTTGATGATTATTTGAGCGTAAAATATTCATATCCTAAAGAGCTGGTCAGAAGGTGGAAACGCCAGTTCGGAAAGGATTTGGTTGAAGAAGCCCTCGCAGCAAACAATGAGGAAGCTCCTCTGGAAATAAGGGTTAACACTATAAAGATTGTGAGAGACGAACTTATAAAACTTTTTGAACAGCAGGGAATCAAGGCACACAAATGCAGATTTGCAGATAAGGGAATAATACTGGAGAATCCATTTGAGATAGATAAGACGGAAGAATACAGGAACGGTTTTTTTTCTGTTCAAAGCGAAAGCTCCATGCTTGCAGGGCAGATATTAAATCCGGCGGAAGGCAGTTTTATTGTTGATATGTGCGCGGCGCCGGGAGGCAAGTCTCTGAATGCCGCTGAAATAATGAACAATACGGG
This sequence comes from Clostridiales bacterium, assembly GCA_003457065.1. GTDB lineage: Bacteria > Bacillota > Clostridia > Tissierellales > Sedimentibacteraceae > Sedimentibacter. The sequence continues at coordinate 15,730 of DMJQ01000124.1, read as the reverse complement.
AAAAATATTGAGCAGGGACATTTACCCGGGAAAGTTGTCACTGATTGAAAATGAAGCAAGCAGGCTTGGCATAACAACAGTAAAAACGGAAGCAAGCGATGCCGCTGCTTTTGATGAATCTTTGGCGGGAAAGGCCGATTATGTAATAGTGGATGTTCCTTGNNATTAAATATAAAAATACGGACGAGGATTTAAAGGAAATAAGAAAGCTACAGTACAAAATACTGGAGAACGCCTCAAGGTATTTAAAACCTCACGGCGAGCTGGTTTATTCAACATGCAGCACCAACAAAGAAGAAAATATCGAACTTGTTAACGAGTTTTTAAATAAACATAAAGAATTTGCACCGGCAGATATATCGGATAACATCAACGAGTATTTCACAACCGCAAAAAGCGGTTATATTGAAATATATCCGCATATACACCGTATGGACGGCTTTTTTATTGCGAAAATAAAAAGAGTGTGATATAATTTTGTATATTTTATTTAACAATGTCAGAAATCACATTAAAATAAAAAATCAGAAACATAGAAGGTTATTATGAGAAAAATAGACGATTTAAGCTTAGAAGAGCTTGAAAAGGCTCTCGCTGAAATAGGAGAACCAAAATTTAAGGCAAAACAGATATTTGACTGGGTGCACAATAAAACCGTGGATGATTTTGAAGGTATGAGGAATATCTCAAAAAAAACCAGGGAAGAACTCGGCAAAATTTTTGATTTTACCAAAGCATCCATAGAGCTGAAGCTTGAATCAAAACAGGATGAAACAAAAAAGTACGTTATCATGTTTGAAGACGGAAATGTAGTAGAAAGCGTATTTCTAAAGTATAAATTCGGCAATACCGCATGCATTTCATCAGAGGTGGGATGTAAAATGGGTTGTCTTTTTTGCGCGTCGACGAAAAACGGCTATGTCAGAAGCCTGACGTCTGCAGAAATGCTGAAACAGATATACCTGATTCAAAAAGACACAGGAGAAAAAATATCCAACGTTGTTATTATGGGTTCAGGGGAACCTCTGGACAATTACGACAATGTGTTGAGATTTTTAAGGCTTATAAATCATGAAAGAGGGCAGAATATTTCCATGAGGAAAATTACTCTTTCAACATGCGGAATTGTTCCGCGGATTTATAATCTTGCTGATGAGGATATCCCAATAACTCTTGCTATTTCTCTTCACGCTCCCACACAGGAAAAAAGAGAGCAGATTCTGCCGGTTGCAAAGAAATATAAGCTTCCCGAGCTTTTGAAAGCATGTGACTACTATGCCGATAAAACCGGAAGAAGACTTACTTTTGAATATATAATGATTAAAGGTTTCAATGACAGTACCGAAGATGCAGAGACGCTTTCAGGACTGTTAAGGAATAAACTTGCCAATGTTAATTTAATTCCGTGCAATTACGTTAAGGAGGCCGGCATCAGGCCTTCGGAGAATTCTGATATTGAAAGATTTAAAAACCTGTTGTCAGATAAAGGTATCAACGCAACTGTAAGAAGAGAACTTGGTAGCGACATCAATGCCGCTTGCGGTCAGCTAAGAAATAACTTTTTAAAAATGTGAGGTGCCTTATGAGGGTTTACTGCGAGACTAATAAAGGATTAATGCGAGAAAACAATGAAGACAATTTTATAGTTGAAGAATCTGACAGGTTCAATCTTTATGCTGTTGCAGACGGTATGGGAGGACATAAAGCAGGAGAGGTGGCAAGCTCCATTGCTATTGACACCGTAAGGAAGTATTTTAAGAAAAGCTGCGGGAAAAAAGACTTCAGAGCGCCTTCTTTTATTATTGAAAGCATTGAAGCAGCAAACAGCAAAATAAGAGATGAGGCGCTGAGCAAAGAAGAGTGCTCGGGAATGGGCACAACTATTACTATGGCAGTAGTAGACCTGACGTTAAACATTGCGTACATCGGCAATGTGGGAGACAGCAGGGCATATGTAATAAAAAACAATAAAATAATGCAGATTACCGAAGATCACACATATGTAAATGAGCTTTTAAAGGATGGGAAAATTACATCAGAAGAAGCAAAGCATCATCCTAAGAGAAATGTAATCACACGAGCTGTGGGCAGCGAGGAATATGTACAGGCAGATATATTTGAAATTGAACTCTTTGGGAATGATGTTATTTTGTTATGTACTGACGGATTGACGACGCATTTAACCGATGAAAATATACTTGATATAATTAAGGAATATGGCTGCTCGGAAAGCGTGCAAAGATTAATAAAACTTGCCAACGATAATGGAGGTACCGATAATATTACCATAATTATTGTTGATAATACCATTAGAGGTGAAATTTATGATAGGTAAAGTATTAGGAAATAGATATGAAATTATAGAAAAAATCGGCGGCGGGGGCATGTCAATAGTATACAAGGCAAAGTGCAGGGTGCTTAACCGGTACGTTGCCATAAAAATACTGAGGGACGAATTGACAGGAGACCCTGAGTTTGTTGAAAAGTTCAAACAGGAATCTCTGTCTGCCGCAAGCCTTACTCATCCTAATATAGTAAATATTTACGATACCGGAATAGAAGGTGATATTTATTATATTGTAATGGAATATGTAAAAGGCGAGACACTGAAGAAATACATTAACAGAAAGGGGAGACTGAGCGAGCAGGAAACCCTGAGAATTTCAAGACAGGTTGCCGAAGCACTCAAACACGCCCATTCAAATAATATTGTTCACCGTGACATAAAACCTCACAACATACTGATAACCGAAGAAGGAATCGCTAAAGTAACCGATTTCGGCATAGCCCGTGCAGCTACCAGTTCAACCATCAACAACACATCAAATGTAATAGGTTCGGTGCATTATTTCTCGCCTGAACAGGCAAGAGGAGGATACGTAGACGAAAAGTCCGACATATATTCTTTAGGAATTGTAATGTATGAAATGGTGACGGGAGTTGTTCCGTTCGATGCAGATAATCATATTTCTGTTGCAATGAAACAGATACAGGAAAAACCCGTGCCGCCCTCAAAGAAAGTTAAGAATTTACAGATATCTAAGGAGTTTGAGGATATTATTATGAAGTGCCGGGAAAAACATCAGAGTTTCAGGTTTCAAAATGTTGAAGAATTAATTAAAAAAATAGATTCCATCTACGGAGTAAACGGAATCGAAAAAGCAGAAGAAAAAGAAATAATTGATTCTCCAACCATAGTAATTCCGGCAATAAATGCGGACTTAAACGACGATAACAATGTAATAAACATAGATTTGACAGATGAAAAATCCGATAATGCATTTAAAAATTTTTTTGGAGAACGTACTGAAGAAAAAGCAGCTATGAAAAAAAAGAAAAGTAATGAAAAAAATAAAATAAGTGACGAAGAAAAGAAAAAGAACAGAAAGATTACAATAACCGCTATTTTAAGTGCTTTAGCTGTTGCGCTCATAGGAGGCATCATAGCATTCAGGGCAATAATATATGTTCCTGAGGTTCCGGTTCCCAATCTTCTCGGAAGAGATGAAAAAGAAGCGCAAAAAATAGTGGAAGATTTAGGATTGGTATTTAAGGTTAAAGAAAGAGATTACAGTGATAAATACGACGAAGGCGAAGTAATGGAGCAGAGCGTCGATGAAGGTAAAAAGCTTAAAGAAAATTACCCTGTGGAAGTTGTTATAAGCAAGGGAGATAAGGAAATAACGGTACCTAATTTAATTGGGAAATATGCTATAGAGGCAGGCATAATTTTAAAAGAAGCAAGTCTAACGAGCGGAGATGTGAAAGAAGAAAACTCCGACACAATCCCGTCAGGCCAGATAATGGATCAGTATCCTACAGCCGGCACAAGAGCTGAAGAAGATGATGCAGTCAATTATGTAGTCAGCTTAGGGCCTAAAGTTGTTTATGTGAAAATGCCGCAGTTGATCGGACTTGATCTGGAAACGGCAAAAGCATCTATAATAAAAAACGGCCTTACTGTAGGAGAAGTAAATGAAGAGCCAAGCGATGATGTGGCAAAGGGAATGGTTTTAAGACAAAGTGTTGCGTCCGGACAGGAAGTGGAGCAGGGAACATCCATATGGATGACCGTAAGTTCCGGAAAACCGGCAGAAGAGCCATCCGAAGAAAAACCTGAAGAAGGAAACGAAAAACCGGAAGAAGAGCCGGCAGCAGGTTCATATCCTCTGACCATTAAGCTTCCTACCGATAAAGACAAGGTTGCGGTAGTGGTGCAGAAAGTTACCGACGGCGGCAGAGAGATAGTGTACTCACAGGATGTTGACACTTCGGAACAAAGTATTATAATCAATATTAAAGGAACCGGTACTCAGATTTATGAAATTTATATAGATAATGTACTTTATGAAAGAGCTGAAATTAAGTTTTAATAGGAGTTTTTATGATTGAAGGAATAATCATGCGGGGCGTAGGCGGAAACTATTACGTGGACACAGGAAATGACCTGGTTGAATGCAGGGCAAGAGGTTTGTTCAGATTAAAAAATATAAAGCCATTGGTTGGCGACAAAGTTTTAATCAGGCTAACTGATGAGGACGAACATGCAGGCTACATTGAGGAAATAATGGAAAGAACAAATGAAATGCTCAGGCCTCCTGTTGCCAATGCCGAACAGCTGTTAATATTTTTTGCCGTGAAAAATCCCGAACCAAGCTTCCTATTGCTTGACAAACTTTTAATTGCAGCTGAAACAAATAATTTAAAGCCTGTCATTTGTTTTAACAAATGTGACCTGGCTGATGATGAACAAAAAAAACAAATTAAAAGTATTTTTACCAATACAGATTACAGGGTTATTTTTACGAGCATACATGACGAACGGTCGGTAAGTGAGCTTAAAGAAATTTTAAAAGATAAATTAAGCGTGTTTTCCGGACCGTCTGGTGTAGGAAAATCATCCGTAATGAATGCCGTACAGCCGGATTTCTGCCTGAAGACAGGAGAAATAAGCGATAAGCTTAAAAGAGGAAGGCACACAACAAGGCATGCCGAAATTTACAAACTTAGCTTCGGCGGCTACGTTGTCGACACCCCGGGCTTCAGTTCATTTGAACTGGAAGGCATCGGTGAGGCTGAACTTAAGGAATATTATCCTGAAATCAGGAAATTTCAATCAGGCTGCAGATTTGCGGACTGCCTTCACTACAAGGAGCCGGGATGTGTGGTCAAAGAAGCCGTCAATGACGGTCTGATAAGCAGGACGAGATACGATAATTATGTAAGGCTGCTGGAAGAAATACGAAAGATAAAGATATATTAATAAGCGGAGGAATTATGAATAAGTTATCACCCTCTATATTGTCTGCCGATTTTTCCAGGCTTGGAGATGAAATTAAGCTGGTAGAGGAAGGCGGGGCAGATTATATACACATAGATGTAATGGACGGACATTTTGTTCCTAATATTACAATAGGACCGGATATTGTTAAATCACTGAGAAAAGTTACAAATCTCACATTTGATGTACACCTGATGATTGAAAATCCGGATGATTACATTGAGGCTTTCTGCAATGCGGGAGCCGACATCATCACAGTGCATCAGGAAGCTTGCGTCCATCTTCACAGGACAATACAAAAAATTAAGTCACTGGGGCTTAAAGCAGGTGTATCTCTTAATCCTGCCACACCGGTTTCATCTTTAAAGGATATAATTAGAGACGTTGATATGGTCTTGATCATGAGCGTCAATCCTGGCTTTGGAGGTCAGAGCCTGATTGAAAATGTGAAATATAAGTTTGAAGAACTGAACCAAATGATTAAAGAGTATAATTTAAACATCGACGTCGAAATAGACGGAGGAGTGACCGTAAACAACCTGAAAGAAGTTTTGGACTGGGGAGCAAATGTAATTGTTGCTGGTTCGGCAATTTACAAGGCTCAGGATGTTGTGGCGGAAACCAAGAAGTTTATGAAGATTCTGGAGAAATAAATGACAGCATTAATAATAGGCAATGGCAGCGATATTGAAAAAAGCTGTATTGAAAATATTAAAATAGATTATGTTATATGTGCCGACGGCGGACTTGAAAAAGCCGAAAGATTCGGACTCGTGCCCGACCTGATACTAGGTGACTTTGATTCGGTTGACCCCGGCACTTTAGCAAGATATAAAAGCCTGAATATTGAAACCGTAACATTTTCCGCCGAAAAGGATTATACGGACATGGAACTGGCAGTGGAATATGCCGTAAAAAAGGGATATAAAAATATTGTGCTGGCAGGAGCATCTGGAACAAGGCTTGACCATACGGTGGCCAATATACAGCTCCTTGAGAAATATCACATCATGGGAATCGACATGGAAGTAATTGATAATAATAATCACATCAGTATCATTTCAGGCAAAACCGTTTTAAAAATAAAACGCAGGAAAAATTATTTTGTTTCGATGGCGCCGGTTACAGAAACAATTGAAGGTCTGACACTGGAAGGATTTAAATATCCGCTTGACAATGTAAAGGTAAAAAGAGGATCGACGCTGCTGGTAAGCAATGAGATTACACAGGATGAGGGCAGCATAATACTTGAAAAAGGTACTGCTTTAGTCTTTGTTTCAAAAGATTAATATTAGGAGGATTCATGAAAGCGACAGATTTGAGAGATTTATTTACATCTCCGGAAGATTACAGTGATAAAGAAGTGTTTGTAGAAGGATGGATAAGAACAATAAGGGATTCCAAAAACTTTGGTTTCATAGAATTAAATGACGGAACATTTATGAAAAATGTTCAGGTAGTTTTTGAAAGCACTTTAAATAATTTTGAAGAAGTAAGAAGATATTCCACAGGGAGCGCTATTACCGTTTCGGGCAAACTTGTCCTGACTCCGGGCGCGAAACAGCCCTTTGAAATAAAGGCAACAGATGTAAAAATGGAAGCAGGATCAGATTCTACTTATCCGCTGCAGAAAAAAAGACATTCACTTGAATATTTAAGGACGATTGCACATTTAAGACCAAGGACAAACACATTTTCGGCTGTGTTCAGGGTAAGATCACTGGCAGCCTTTGCCATACATAAGTTTTTTAACGAAAGAGGCTTTGTTTATGCTCACCCGCCGATTATAACAGCAAGTGACGCGGAAGGCGCAGGAGAAATGTTCAGAGTGACGGCTCTTGATTTAGACAACGTAGAGAAAAAAGACGGAAAAACCGATTATTCAAAGGACTTTTTCGGAAAGTCGGCAAATCTAACGGTAAGCGGTCAGCTGGAAGCGGAAGTTTTTGCCCTTGCATTTAAAAAGACGTATACTTTCGGACCTACATTCAGAGCCGAAAACTCAAATACGGCAAGACATGCCGCTGAATTCTGGATGATTGAGCCTGAGATAGCATTTGCTGATTTAAATGACAACATGCAGCTGGCAGAAGACATGGTTAAGTATGTCATAAAATATGTTATGGATAATGCAAAAGAAGAACTGGAGTTTTTCGATTCATTTGTTGAAAAAGGACTTCTTGATAAATTAAACAATGTTATAAATTCAGAATTCGGAAAAATCGATTATACTGCTGCCATAGAAATTTTGGAGAAAAACAACGACAAATTTGATTACCCGGTTCAGTGGGGAACAGATATTCAGACAGAGCACGAAAGATATCTTTCAGAACAAATATTCGGCAAGCCTGTGTTTGTGACTAATTATCCTAAGGATATAAAGGCATTTTACATGCGCAT
>DMJQ01000124.1:7483-7979 GCA_003457065.1 Clostridiales bacterium | reverse complement strand
TAATAAAGATACAAAGAATACAAATTTCTTTGTATCTTTTTTAATGTACATGAATAGAATGTATCAGAGCATATTTATGTCCTGAAATATGAATTTGTTCATGCTTGACCATTGCTCAATTTATCGTCGGGGGTTTTTATGAATTATTTTAAGCATAGAAAAAAAGGCTGCAATCCTATATGTCCTAAAATAAAATTTACCGAAATAATCGGTATTATGATAGCTGTTATCGGAGCTATTATTATTGTGCAGATTTTACCTCTCAAAATCTGGATGTTCATACTGGGAATACTTCTTGTAGTGCTTGGGAGCACTCTTTTCAGACTTCTTTAAAAGATTAACGCGGAGTGCAGTTCTGAGCGCATCGTTGGATACTTTGTCGTGTGTCGGTTTTTTGCCGACGCTTGGGACAGAAAAGTTTTTAATTTATAATGCTGAAAACATAATTTTTGCATAAAAAATAATGGCTGAAAAGCCACTATTTATTATTGTCTTG
>DMJQ01000124.1:4365-7388 GCA_003457065.1 Clostridiales bacterium | reverse complement strand
GGTTATAATAAACTTATATTTAAATAATATTTAAGAAATCAAAATACAGGAGGTAGTATATGTCAGTTAGTATGTTTAATGAAAATGGAAATATAACCATAGATGATCAAGTGTTTGCAACATTAGCCGGATTAGCTGCAATGGAGTGCTATGGTGTAGTCGGAATGGCATCCAGGACCGCAACTGAAGGAATATTTGAACTTCTTAAGAGAGAACAGCTTACAAAAGGCATAAAAGTAACTACAATAGATGAGAAAATAAATATAGACTTATACATAGTACTGCAATACGGAGTTAAAATATCTGTTGTTGCGGATAATGTTATTTCCAGAATTAAATACAGCGTAGAAACTTTTTCGGGAGTTTCCGTAGAGAATGTGAATATTTTTGTACAGGGTGTAAGAGTACAAAAATAAGAGGAGGCTAAAATGATAGTTAAATATATCGATAATGTTACATTTAAGAAAATGCTTTTAGGTGCCGCTGCCAACCTGGAAAATAACAAGGCGATAGTGGATTCCCTAAATGTATTCCCTGTTCCTGACGGAGACACGGGCACAAATATGAATCTGACAGTGCAGTCTGCAATGAAAGAAGTAAGCAACCTCCGGGAAAGCACAGTTACACATATAGCAACTGCAGCTGCTAACGGTTCTCTCATGGGAGCAAGAGGAAACTCAGGTGTGATGTTATCCCAGCTGTTCAGAGGTATGGCTAAGGGACTTAAAGACGCAGGCAAAATTGACTGTAAATTAATCGCAGAAGCATGTAAATCGGCTTCCGATACTGCATACAAGGCGGTCATGAAACCTGTAGAAGGAACAATTCTGACCGTAGCCAGAGAAACTGCCGAAAAAGCGATGGAAACATACGATGAATACGAAGATACGGTATTGTTTCTTGAAAGCCTTATCGAACAGGCAAGAAATACATTGAACCGCACACCTGAAATGCTGAAAGTTCTTAAGCAGGCAGACGTGGTTGATGCCGGAGGAAAGGGGCTCTTAGTCCTTTTGGAAGGCGGGCTGGCAGCATTAAAGGGCGTTGAAATCAAACAGGAAAAAGTAGAACAGCAGATTGTTGGAACCGAAAAAGAAATTGNNAATTATGGGATTCTCCAGCGAGGATGAAATCATATTTACATACTGCACGGAATTCTTTATTAAAAATCCTACAAAAAGTTCGGAAGAATTTTTAAGCAAGATTTACGATAAAGGAGATTCAATTGTTTGTGTAGGTGACGAAAGATTAATCAAGACACATATACATACCAACAATCCCGGTCAGATCCTGGCAATCGCCGTTAAATACGGTGAGCTTGTTAAAATTAAAATCGACAACATGAAGGAACAGTTCAGGGAGAGACTTAAGAATTCAAATAAAAAAGTTCATGAGAAAAAGAAATATGGTTTTGTTGCAATCGGAATGGGCGACGGCATACAAAAAGTATTCACCGATTTAAACGTGGATGTGTTTCTGTCCGGTGGACAGACCATGAATCCAAGCACTGAAGATATATTAGATGCGGCAAAAAGCATAAATGCAGACAATATAATCATACTTCCGAACAACGGCAACATTATACTGGCTGCTACACAGGCAAAAGAAATATCAGACAGAAATCTTCATGTGATTCCAAGCAGAAGTATACCCCAGGGAATTGCCGCCATGCTTTCGTTTAAAGAAGAAAGCAGTGTGGAAGACAATGTAAAAGTCATGTCAGACGTTGTTAAAGAGGTCAAGACAGGGCAGGTTACCTATGCCGTGAGAGATACTGTGTTTAACAATATGGAAATCAAGAAGGATGAAATAATATCTCTGAGCGAAGGCAGCATTGTGGCACACGGCGAAAATGTCGAAGAGCAGGTATTGGAGCTTATAAAGAACATGGTCGACGAAGACAGTTTCCTTGTCACATTATTCTACGGAGATAAAACGGAAAAAGAATCGGCTGAAGGCTTAAAAGGAAAGATAGAAGAAATTGCCGAAGACTGTGACGTGGAGATTATATACGGCGGACAGCCGCTTTATTACTATATAATTTCAGTGGAGTAACGATGAAATATGCTTGATGTTGACGTTCGGTTTTTAAAGGGAGTCGGTCCCGGCAGGGCGGCTAAACTAAATAAATTGAATATATTTACTGTTGAAGACCTGTTAAATTATTTTCCGGTCAAGTACGAAGACAGAAGAACGGTGAAAAAAATAAGCGAACTTAAGGACAATTCAAAGAGTCTGTTAAAGATAAAAATTTTTGAAAAGCCCAAGAAAACAAGATTCAGGAAAAAAATGACCATCATCAAGACAATCGGCAAGGATGAAACCGGATTTATAACACTAACGTTTTTTAATCAGGATTTTTTAATGAATAAACTTATCGAAGGAGAAATGTACTATGTATTCGGTGCTGTGAAAGCAGCTTACGGTAAGTTTGAANNCCGATTTACGGACTCACATACGGGTTGTCAAACAATGAGATTACAAAATTAATGAAGACCGCAATAGAAACATACTATGAGCATATAGAAAATGTGATTCCAAATGAAATAAGAACCGGGTACGGACTTATTTCACGAAGGAATGCAATCAGATATCTTCATTTTCCGGAGAACAGCAGAAAATATTCTTTAGGGAAAAAAACTGTTGTATATGAAAAACTTTTAATAATGCAATTAGGACTTATGGCGATAAAAAGCAGCTTGAGAAACGATTCGCCGGGCAATGAAATAAAAAATACTGTCTTATCTGATAAGCTTATAGGGTCCATACCTTATAAGCTTACTAACGCTCAGCTTAAAGTCATAGATGAAATCAAAAAGGACATGAGTGTCACAAAACCTATGAACAGGCTGATTCAGGGAGATGTGGGCTCAGGAAAGACCATTGTTGCCATCTATGCACTGCTTTCGGCCGTAGACTCGGGGTACCAGGCATCAATGATGGCACCGACCGAAATATTGGCTCTGCAGCACTATGAGACTATAACCGAGTATCTGTCAATGGCGGATATTAATATTAACGTG
>DMJQ01000124.1:0-4340 GCA_003457065.1 Clostridiales bacterium | reverse complement strand
GAGCAGCATCGCTTTGGAGTGAGGCAGCGTGGAAGGCTTTCCGGCAAAGGAAGCAATCCTGACATTTTGGTGATGACGGCAACGCCGATACCGAGGACGCTGGCACTGATGATTTACGGAGATCTGGACATTTCTATAATTGACGAAATGCCGCCCGGAAGACAGAAAGTGATTACCAGTATCATCAAGGGCAGCGATAAAGAAAAAGCGTATGAATTTATTAAAAAACAGATAAATGAGGGAAGACAGGCGTACATAGTGGCTCCGCTGGTTGAAGAATCGGAGAATCTGGAGCTTGATTCGGCGTCTGAAATATTTGAGGAACTTAAGAGCACATATTTTTCCGACTACAATCTTGGACTTTTGCACGGCAAAATGAACAATTCAGAAAAAGAAGAAGTTATGAATGAATTTTATTCGGGCAGAATAAATGTACTTGTTTCCACCACGGTTGTAGAAGTTGGAGTCAATGTGCCAAATTCGACGATCATGCTTGTACTGAATGCCGAAAGATTCGGGCTTGCCCAGCTCCATCAGCTGAGAGGCAGAGTTGGAAGAGGAAAGCATCAATCCTACTGCATTCTGGTGAATGAAAGCAAAACAAGAAAATCAGCCGACAGAATGAATATATTGAAAAGTACAAACAACGGATTTGTCATTGCCGAAGAAGACTTAAAAATAAGAGGACCCGGGGATTTTTTCGGCACAAGGCAGCACGGACTTTCCGGTTATGATATTCAAACCATCGTAAACGATGTTGAAACAGTCCGAAATGTACAGTCTTTATCGAAAAAAATACTGAAAGAAAATCACGGCCTTGCGGGCGATGATTATAAAAATTTAAAAAAGGCAATAATAAATTTGTTTAAAGATGAAACAATAGTGTTTAATTGACGAGGTAATTATGAGAATCATATCCGGAACCAACAAGGGCATGAAGCTGTATGCACCGGAAGGCATGAAAGTCAGGCCAACCAGCGATAAAATAAAAGAAGCAATATTCAACATTTTAGGATACATCGACGAGGAATCAACGGTATTGGACTTATTTGCGGGTTCCGGAAGCGTGGGCATAGAATTTCTGGCAAGAGGAGCAAAGCTCTGTTATTTTGTGGACGCATCCCACAAGAGCTTAAGCTACGTGAAGAAAAACCTTGAATTGTGTAAGTTTACAGGGAGATCAAAAATAATAGCCGGCGATTACGAAAAAACAATCGCAAAATTATCAAAAGAAAATATCAAATTTAATTATATATTTGCAGATCCTCCATATGCATTGAACTGCGGGCTTAACATAGCCGGAAAAGTGTTTGAAAATAACTTGCTTGAACACGGCGGAACGTTTATAATTGAAACTGATATATCAGAAAAATTTATTGATAATATAGATACCGGCATGATAGAATATAAAGAAAAAGTTTATGGAAGAACAAGAATAAGTATTATGAAATATGCGGAGGATTAATGAAAGTCTTATATACAGGAAGCTTTGATCCTATTACGGTAGGACATCTGGACATAATTAACAGAATTTCAAACAAATTTGATGAAGTTGTAGTAACGGTATTTAATAATCTTGAAAAGAAATACTGGTTTACCATAGAAGAAAGATGTGAAATGGTTAGGAATGCAACATCGCACCTGCATAATGTGAAGGTTGATTCTACCGAAGGACTGGTTGTGGAATACTGCGAAAAAAACGGCATCAACATCATAGTGAGAGGACTCAGAGCTGTGTCCGATTATGAATATGAATTGTCGATATCAAGTATTAACAAACATCTGAATAAAAATCTGGAAACAATCTTCTTGGTGGCATCAGCCGAATATTCTTTTTTAAGCTCCAGCATGGTGAAGGATGTTGCGGAACACGGAGGAGCTTTTGAAGATTTGGTTCCTGAAAATGTTGCTAATGAAATTCATAAAAAACTTGGGAGGAAGTAAAGATGGATATTTTAAACTTATTGGAAAGAATAGAGGATATTATTGAAGAGGCGTCAAAATTTCCTTTGTCAAATAAAGTAATGATTGACAAGGAAGAAGTTTTGGAAGTAATAAATGAGATAAGATTAAAGCTGCCTGATGAAATTAACAGAGCATCATGGGTTGCGAAAGAGCGACAGAGAATATTAAACGAAGCCCAGTCAGAAGCGGACGAGCTTATTGAGAAAGTCAGAGACCAGCAGAAATATCTGATCGAAGAAAATGAAATAGCAAAGCAGGCACAAAGATATGCGGAGCAGCTTATTGAGGATGCCGAAAGAAAGGCAAGCGACATGAAAATCGGAGCTTATAATTACAGCGACGAAATATTGTCCAAGCTCCAGGAAAAAATTCATGAAATCAACACTATAATAGAACAAAACAGAGAAGTCTTAAAAGACATGGAGTAAATAGCAAGGAAGGTATTATAATAAGATACCTCCCTTTTTTGTATGCAGATGTAAAGTATCTTTTTATCATCATTGGTAAAAATTGACACTACAATGAAGCGGTGATATAATTATATCTAATATCAGCTAAATATATATTGATAATATCAACAGTATAAGCAATTCAACCAGTGTGCCTTAATTGTGCGCAGGCGAAGAAAGGATGTGAACGAAATGAAAGTAAAAAATATCATGATAATTTTTATGCTGACTTTAATTTTAATGGTTGCTTCAGTAAACATATATGAAACGTATGGCGAAGAGTTTGTTAAAGGGCAGTCTATTATTGCAAAGAACCAGAAAGAGGCAAGCATGGGCCTCAGTTTTCCACAGCTGAATATTAAGTGGCTTGATTTGAAAGATAATCAAATAATATCCTACGGAACTCCGGAAGGTTTTGACGAAGGAATTTTTGCACTTGATTTATCGGGTGGAACTTTGTGTTTTGATACATCAGGTAAAATTATAGCCTTTGGAGATTACAGTGGAGTTTACGGATTTTCTGACGGAGTCGCAAAGGTATATAAATATCTGCCTCAATCGGAACCTTATGTGCCTGGCATGATAATGGCTCCTCCAGGTCGGATGGAAGGTTTTATTGACAGAGAAGGGAACGAAATAATACCATTGGGAAAATTATACGGCCTCGGAGACTATTTCAGCGAAGGTTTTGCCGTGATTAGCGAATATGAGGAAAACAAGGGATATATCAATAAAGCAGGTGAAATCGTAATCCCTATGATATACAAGGATGCCAGAGAATTTTCTGAGGGGCTGGCTCCGGTTCAAAGTGCGGATACAATGCTTTGGGGCTTTATAGACAAAGAAGGAAAGCAAGTAATCCCAATGATGTATGAGGAAGCAAAACCTTTTAGTGAGGGATGTGCATATGTTGTAAAAGGCGGCAAAACAGGCTATATAGACACGGCTGGCAATATAGTTGTTGATTTTAAATTTATGCCTGATGATCAATATAAGGATACTGGGTTTCACGGAGGTATGGCGGTTGCACGTGACAGCTCAGGTAAGTATGGATATCAGCACAGGTTACATTAACAGTGAACCTGAAAAGTTGGATGTTCAGGCAAAAATTAAAAACTCAAGGACAATTGTACCTCTGAGATTCGTTGCAGAAAGCTTTAATGCAGATGTAGAATGGGATGAAGAGGCGCGGGCGGTTAGAATAACAACAAAGTAATATGACGCAAATCNNCGCAAATGATTAATAAGATATTATTACAACAGAAGGATTTATCACCAGTAAGTTTACCGGATGACTAATAGTAAAAATTATGGCTATTAAAATTGTAGCTTGTTGTATGAAATTACTTAAAAAAGAACCGTGTACATAAGTGCATCGGTTCTTGATTTTTTAAAACAGTTTTTCTCTATAGTTGTCCATTATTTCGGAGAAAAGTTCTCCTGTTGTTGGAGGCGTGAAAGTAATGGTGTTGGCTCCAGCATAAATGGTTTTCAAAATGTTTTCGTGATTTGGACCACCGGTTGCTATTATTGGGAAATATGGATGCTTTTCGCGTATTGTTTTTACGATTTTAGCCGTGTTGGCTCCGCCCGAAACATTGAATATAGATGCACCGGCTTCAATTCTTGACTCGAAGTCTTCCTTTTCGGATATAATAGTAATTATTATAGGAATATCGAGCCTTTTTTTCATTTCCGAAATGAGTGAATTTGGTGTGGGAGCATTCATAACTACTCCATAAGCACCGTTCAGCTCAGCATTTATTGCAATATCAATGGACCTTTGTCCTGTGGTAATGCCTCCGCCCACACCGACGAACACAGGTGCCGACGAAACCTCTATTATGGCCTGATTTATGGCAATTTGAGGTGTAAAAGGGTATACGGCTATTACTCCGTCAGCATTGTGATTTTTGATTATTGCAA
>DMJQ01000136.1:2705-3442 GCA_003457065.1 Clostridiales bacterium | reverse complement strand
AAGGCACTGAGGGCGCGGGGAAAACACTGAATTCAGTTGATGACATCGTGAAAAACCCTCAAAGTTTATATGGAAAATCAAAAGCTGATGTCTCAAAAATTCTTGGAGATGGATGGACGAAAGGGACTTATGGTTCAAGTAGAACAGGATGGAAATTTACCAAAGGAGACCAATCTATTTTCTATCATCCAGGAGGCGGAAGACACGGCGGATCATACTACGGTTATTCCAGTGGTGCTACAGGAAAAATTAAAATAGTAGGACCAGATTACGTTCCATTGCCTGGTGACAAGGCAACAATAATAAATGTCAAATAGGAGATATGATAAAAATGGAAATATCAATTAATAAACTAATGGAATTTTACGTCGATACCTTAGAAAAATGCGGGACAAATTTATTAAAAATGAGCGATGAAGATATTGAGTATAATATTTTTGAGGAGTTCGATGTGGGAGCCATTTCATTTCTACATGATGATACTTTATCAAAGCTTAAAGAAGCAAATTTAATAACTGAAGAAATATCTCAAAAAAGTTCAGTGCTAAGGAGTAAGTTTTTGCTTCTTCAAAACACCGATCTGTGGAATGTTGCTTCTGTTAAAAATAGTGAAAACTGGAATGAAATTTTAAAATTATCAGATGAAATTAAGTCATTATTGTCTCAGTAGTTTAGAGCAAACAAGAAGCCCAAATAATAGTTATAAGATATTATCAGTTTTCTGAAAGAGATGCTGC
>DMJQ01000136.1:2289-2570 GCA_003457065.1 Clostridiales bacterium | reverse complement strand
ACTGAGGGCGCGGGGAGTAAGATAAAATCAGTTGACGATATTCTTGATGGAGCCACTGCCGGAAGAGTAACAAAGGGTAAAACTAATCAATATGTAAAACCGGGTGATTTTAATAGCGCCAGCAAAGAATTTGATTCTCTAAATCCATCAAATGTAAAGAATATAAATACTTCCTATGGTCAGGGCAAAACAGGAACTTTACCTGATGGGAGAACAGTAACTGTAAGGCCAGGGAGTACTGATGGTCGTCCTACTTTAGAAATTAGAAATCCTAATGGAAG
>DMJQ01000136.1:0-2261 GCA_003457065.1 Clostridiales bacterium | reverse complement strand
CAGAAATTAGATATGGAAAATAGGAGTATAAATATGCAGGAAAATTGGCTTAAATGGAATCCAACCAACATACCAGAAGGAGAGTTTATTGTCACAGATTATATTCAAAATAAAGATGGAACCAAATTTATTTTGGATGATGAAAACAGTGCTGTAGAAATATTATTTGATGGAATAACTCCTATTGTCAGGTCTTCTGTCGAAGGCATAAGAATGCGAACTTGGGGGGAGGTTCAACAGAAATATGACGATAAATTCTTTTTTAGGAAGTGGTTTTTGTATAAGGTGGAAAATTCAAAACTATCTAAATGGGCGGAAGAGGAGAGTTGTGGCTTTTATGTTTCAGACCAACTAACCCACTACTGCATAGTAACAAGCGAAGAAATAATAGATATTCTATCACCTTTTGAGCCGACAATAATTGTCAAGCCAATAAACAGAGTAGAGCCACCCCAACAGCACCTATAAAAATGGCTAAAAATGCGGAACTCTCGTCATTTATCGCCACCCACACAGCACAAAAGCCGTTTTACAGCACCTAAACCGAAGCGCTGCAACGCCGGCACTGCC
Organism: Clostridiales bacterium; assembly: GCA_003457065.1. Taxonomy (GTDB): domain Bacteria; phylum Bacillota; class Clostridia; order Tissierellales; family Sedimentibacteraceae; genus Sedimentibacter. The sequence goes on along the minus strand of DMJQ01000136.1, from coordinate 1,691 downwards.
GGCGTTTGTGACTGCGAAGGGGCGCTTGCGACCACCTCGCTTTATCCTGCTCTTTTTTCGACCAAGGATTTACGCTGGATTTTAGGATATTTGCCGTCCTTAAATCGGCACGACAAGCTTTAAGTTGAGTGCCGATGGCATTCATCCCCCATCCTTCTGTTTAAAGGGGACACAAGGTATTACCGTGGGTTACTGGGGTAAGATTGAGGGTGGATGCGGCTGAAAGAAAAAAATATTTGTGAACCCCTATGAACCCCTCTTTTCAAAGAAAACCACCTGTGGTAAAATTTGTGCCAGAGGGGGGTATAAGGGGGTACGAAAAACCTGCCCTTTTTCTTTTTTCTGAATGTGACAGCTTGGATACAAACCGCAGAAATGACTTGCAATCCGTTTCAAACAGAGTTAACATCACACACCAAAGCAAATAACCTGTTTGAAACGGTAAGTCTTGCGGTAGATAGGCTGTCGCGCCCTTGCCCGTTCTTGAGAACGAAGGCTGTCATCTGAGGTTGGCCGGTACTCGGGCTTTATGTGGATACAGGAAAAGAGAAGGGATGATATGCAGAGAAGAGAAAATTACCTCTATGTCGGTATGGATTTGCACAAGGATACCCATACCGCAGTTTTGGTAAATTGTTGGAATGAAAAACTTGACGTTATTGTAATTGAAAACAAGCCCAGCGAGTTCAGCAAGCTGGCAAAACGAGTAAACAAGAAAGCCAACACCAGAACACCGCATCCAAGCGTTAAGGGTGTAGAGATAGTAGAATATCAAATGCCCAAATTAGACAAAACAGGAACACCAATTCCAGGAGAATATCAAAGTGGAAGACCATTTACAAAATCAATCTATGACCCTAAAGTCATAAGTGATGAAGTTTTTGTGAATAGGGGTATCGAAGCTGCAAATAATGCACTTTCTAACTCCGCTGATGGAATTCTTCCAAGGATATGGAGTGGGGTTGATAGCCACGGTGTTACATGGAGAGGGTACTTTGAAAATGGCAGTATAACCTCATTTTATCCCGAATAAATTAAGTGAAAGGATGAATTTTATTGAAGAGATTAGACAAACTGAATGAAAAAGATTTGCTTGATGAAAGACATTTTCCAGTCCAAGCACTTTTTAATGAACTGTATAGAGAGCAATTTTTGGATACACTAGCTAACTATATTTGTAAAGGGCATGGTTTTGGTGCTGAGTATGGTGCGTGCCTTTTTCCAGACGACTTAGATGACTACGATATAGCGACATGTGGAATGTTTNNCATGGCGAAGAAATCTTGCTTGATTATCAGACTTTTTATTACTATCTGAAAAAGGTTTGTGATGGCTATATACAAGACTATCCTCAAGAACAGGAAATAATTAGTTCTCTGCTTAATACTTTTAAAACACGCTATCAAATAAAGAGTTAAAGTTGTAACAACATACTCAAAGCCCATATTCACAGGACTTTGAGTATGTTTGTTTTTTATAAAGACTTCTGCGTAACTTCGATAGCAATCCTCATTCCCAAACCGAATCCGTCTACAAAACTGTCAGCTATCGCAATCCGGTTCATGTTGCCGTGAGCATCTGAAAAGGTTTGAAATAATTCCCTCTCTGTGTCATTTAAGAGAGAGTAATTTTTCTTCAGATTCGGACACAATTTTGCTTTCTTTGCCTCGGGAAGAACTCTACAGAAGATA
>DMJQ01000008.1 GCA_003457065.1 Clostridiales bacterium | reverse complement strand
AATATCCTCTGCACCAAAAATTCCTGTTCCCATATTTATATTTTAAGTTTGCATGTCTATCGAATATCATTAAAGAACTCTTTCCCTTCAGATATCCCATCATCTCTGATACGCTATATTTTGGTGGTATCCTTACAAGCATATGTATATGATCTTTACATAACTCCGCTTCAATTACTTCTATTCCCTTTTTTTCGCATAGATCTCTCAATATTTTACCTACGTCTTGCTTTATTTTTCCGTATATTATTTGCCTTCTATATTTTGGCGCAAATATTAAATGATATTTGCATTCCCATCTTGTGTGTGATAAAGTATTCTTATCCAATCGGGATCCTCCTCTGTTTTTTATGTGGGTGGCAAACCTACATAATTTTAACATTGGAGGGTTTCTTTTTCTACTTGAAGCTAAAGCCTTTTGGTTCCACCGGCATAGCGGGGGTTTTATTGTATTTACAAAAAAAGACAGCCTGCCGTCCCGCTGTCTCTCATATAAAAAAGGGCATTGCACTAAAATTAGTGCAATAACCCTTTTCTATCAAGTAATTAAATTACTATTTAATTATCTCTATTTTTGTTACAAGATCACTATTTACAGTAATCTTAACTTCAACACCTGTTCTATTTACTAATTCATTAAGAACAGCTGTATATCCGATAATATCGGCTTTGCCTTCTTCAAAAAGTTCAACTGTTTTGGATACTTCATATACTTTTCCGTCAACTTTTATTAACTTATCATCTACAGTTACTGATTGAAGTATGCTATTTTTTTCAACTGGAGTAGTTTCTGCTTCTCCAACAATTATATAATTAACAACATTATCAGTACCTGCAATGTATTTGATTTCAGTGTTTTTCTTAATTCCGCTTAATTTGCTTATTACTGATACAGCACCGTCTTCGTCAAATTCAATTATTGTAGCAGCGCCATCATTATAGTAATATGTTTCACCGTCTATTTTCAATGTTCCAGCTTTTGCATCAACTTCTGTCACTTTACCAGCTTGGAACGCACTTGAAGAAGTTATATGTGTAGCATCTACAACTATACCCTTATCATTGATTTCAAGTTTGTAATATCCAGGTTTAGTAGTTACCATACCCTTATCATCTGTTAATAGAGTAGTAGTTTTTGCACCCTTTACATATGCAGTAAGTCTCTGGATTTCATCTTTTGCATCATTTGAATCTTTATAGATTCCTGTTACGTACGCATAGTAGTCATTTCCTTTGTTCTCTACGTTTTTAGCAAGAAGTGCAACTATTTTACCGTTTTGATATACTGCTGTACCTTCAACTTTTGAACCAAGATCATCTTCAGTTATTACTTTTCCGTTTTTATCAAATATTACAACATTTGAAGATAATACGAAAGATGCATTGTTAGTCTTAGTATCTATTGGTCTTCCAGCTAACTCAAATTTAGTTATTTCACTGTTTTTATCTAAGTTGTAAGATACTAATTTCAAATAGTAATCTTTTTGATTATCTGATTTTAATACTATCTTTTCTTTAGCAGCATCTAATTTAAACAGGTTTGCAAAATCGTCTGCAATTGTTCCGTCTTTGTTAATTTCAACATCAAATTTATATGTTACTTTTTCATTTCCTGCAGTTGCAAGTTTTACACTTGGAGCTTTTGTTACAGAGTAGCCTCTAGATGTATGTTGGCACTCACCTGCAAGAATATCATCATATACTACTGCATATGTCTTGCTTCCTACTGATTCGTCACCGAAAGCTATTATCTTGCCGTTATCATCTAAGTAGAATACACCTGCATCACCAACTTCAAGTTCATCCATATTCAAACCATCGTTGAATTCATATTTTGTCCTGTCTATATAGTAAGCATCTTTAGCTGTACCAGTTACTTCACCTTCTACAGTCTTTCTTGAAACAACAAGTGTAAGTTTATCAGGAGTATCTGTTGAAGGATCATCACCGAATGGTGCGTAAGCTGCAACTATATCATCAACTTTGATATCATCTAATTCTGTAACCTCGCCTTTAACGATTAAGTTTTTAGTGTCAACTTTATCGCTCTTTTCAGGCAAATAGATGTCATCTATTTCAGTTGCATCAGCTTTGTATTCTTCTTCAACCTGAACATAAGCAGATGCTTTTTCTACAACTATTCCATAAACTTCTGCACCGTCTTTAACTCTTGTTTCATCATTATCAAGTACAATGGTAATTTTAGCGCCGTCAAGATCGTCTTCTTTCTCAATTTTGCTTAAACCTAATTCATCATTGTTGTAAGATACTAAAGCACCATTTACATCGAAAGTATAATCTCCAACTTCCAATTCATCCAATTTGCCGTTTTTATCAAATGTTGCACTTTCGAATTCATCGCTATAAGTTAAACTGTTAACTTTTCCTACATAAACAATTTCATCATCATTGTTTTTATTGAAATATGCTTCTACAGATTGGAATAAATATTTTGTTAAGTCAACTTTATTTCCTGCATAGTCCTTGCTATCAGGATTAATGTGTTCAAAGCCAACTACAAAATCATAATTAGGGTTAGCAATTCTTGATACAAGATTTACAGGTATTTTGTCATCTTTACCTACAGTTGTATATTCTCTTACAACATCTCCATCGCTGTTAATTTTAACAAGCTGTTGATCCAAAGCATTGAACATAGCCTGTGCAACTCCGCCTCTGTCTGCATCATTTACTTTCATATCAACATTTTTTGTGATATTAAGCTCAGCAGCTTTTACTTTGAAGTTTGTAGGCCAAGTCATGTTTTTAAGTTCGTTGCAGCTGTCAGTATAGCCTAATCCTCTAACTAACATTGTAAGTACTTCATCATAAGATACTGTTCTTTCAGGATCAAATTTACCGTTTCCAGTTCCTACTACTATTCCTCTGCCTGCTGCAAGAGCTATCCATTGGTCTGCCCAGTGTCCCTGAGTATCAGTAAAACTGCTTTTTTGACCTGATACCACATCACCGTAACCAAGCAATTGAACCATTAATTTAGCCATTTCTGCTCTTGTTACAGTTTTTTCCGGTTTAAAACTACCATCGTCATAGCCATCGATTACACCTAAAGCTTTTAATGTTTCAATTGCTTCTGCATAATCATTGTCATCTGCTATATCAGAAAATGTCGCTGCGAATGCGACGCTCATACTTGATAATACCATTGCGATTACCAAGACAAGTGATAACACTTTTTTCATTACGTATTTCCTCCTATTAATATATGTTTGCGGGTGTTTAGGCCCCCAATGCCTTCATTGTGTCAGCACAATGACTTTTAGTATTATAACACCGTGAAATTATGTAGTCAACATCTCGAATGTCGATGTAATGTTATTGTAATATTCACAGTATTAGTGCCAACATCTCATGTATATATACTATCATATGTTTTTGTCCGTAATATTACAGTCGTGTTACATGTAAGGGGTAAGTGATAAAGAATTGCACAGGTATTACATATCGCCTGTGTCTTCAAATCCGCCGAATCCGCTTATTTCTAAATCTTTAGATTTTTTATTTAGAAGAGTGTCATATAGAGTGAGACAGCCTGCTATTGTAAGGATTATTCCTATTATTATAATAACAGTGTTTAATGCAGCTTTTGCATTTATAATACAATAGGAAGCAAACAATATTCCCGCTCCGTTGATTATAAGCATTACTATATCTGAATAGTCTTTTGTTTTTATATAATTGATATATGGCGGTACCGTTAAAAATAACAGCAGTATTCCTGTTATGAACATTGTCAGTTCCGGTCTTAATAATCCAAGGACTGATGCTGTTATGGCAAGAAAGTAGTTTGTCTTCTCTTTTGTTGTAAGATACTTATATGTCATTTTAATATTTGCAATGCAAAATATAAGGCATATAATCATAGCCAAGCGTATTGCAAATACGCCTATGTATTTTGATGCGGATATGAATAATATTCCTGTCAGTGTAAGGGACAGGCTGATTATTTTCAGTGTCTTCGTTTTTAAGCTTAAGTTTGAAAACAGCATGACTAACCCCCTTGTATTGTTGATTTATTATAGCATTTATATTTTTTGCTTGCAATATAAATGATAGATTCTTCAACTGTTAAGAAGAACAGAAGCTACAGTATGAAGTGTGCCGGCAGATATCTGATGTTCCGTTGACTTGATTTGAATTATTAGGATAAGTATTAAGAAAGTACCGAAAGTCTGTCCCAAAAATCTTCGTAAATTGCAATTTTAAATCTTATTGTATAAACTGAAATTTTTATATTATAATAATTTATAGATTGCTAAAGATGAGGTTGTTATGAAAAAATTTATAGTTGATACATCCGACACATATTTTTTGGATAAAATATATGATGACATAGAAAAACTGTGCGAAAATTATATTAAATTATTAAGCAAAAATGTCATAGGTAAGTCCGTTGAAGGCAGAGACATAGTAGCTTTAAAAATAAGTGGTGAAATAAAAGATGAAAAACCTGCTGTACTGCTGGTTGGTGGGATTCATGCCAGGGAGGATTTTTCGGTAATGCTTTGCATGAAGATGATTGATTATTATTGCAATTATTATGAAGCCGGAAAAAGCCTTGACGGATTTGATGTTAAGAATATCATTGATATGACCGATATGTACTTTGTGCCCGTGGCAAATCCCGACGGGCTCAATATTGTTCACAACGGACCGGAGTCTTCATCTAATTATAATAAGTTAAAGAATATGAAAATCTGGGGTGAAGATCATACATACTGGAAGGCAAATGCAAACGGAGTGGATTTAAATAAAAATTTTGACGACGGCAACTGGGAAATAAGGACATGTGTTCCCGGAACCGATGTGCCATGTTCTGACAGGTTCAAAGGATTTGCCCCCGACAGCGAGCCTGAGACAAAAGCACTGATTAACTTCTGCAATAAAAATAATTTTGAGCTGATGGTAACATACCACTGCTCAGGCAACTGCTCCTTCTGGGCCGACATCGGAACACATGACATGTTCAATGGCCTTGACGAAAAAATTATGGATGAATTAAATAAAAAATATATTTACAGAAAGACTAAGATAAGTCAAGATCCAAAAGTTTACGGGTGCGGTTTTGAAAACTGGTTTAGGGCAAGAAAGAAAAGACCGGGCTTCTGCATTGAGTTATCTCCGTTTGTTGAGGGAGGAAAGCAGCATCCCGATTATATGTTTGATGAGCTTGTGTGGCAGCACGCCAGGAGTACGGGATTGTTTTTTGCGGAAAAGGCCGTCAAAGTTCATTCTGAAATCCACGATGATACCGAAAAATATGCGGCACTGACAAGGGACGAAATTGTTCGTTGACTCCGGTGATGAAATTCATCACCTAAAGTCCGAATGGAAAATTTTTGTTGAACTATGGATTTTTTTGTTTTATAGTACATTATATATTACGTTTTGGAGGAAAAAAATGAATGCTGAAATACTTTGTGTAGGTACTGAGCTTTTGCATGGCGACATAGTCAATACAAACGCCCAATATATATCTAAAAAATTAGCTGAAATAGCTATTGATGTGCATTATCAGTCTGTAGTGGGCGACAATCCCGGCAGAATCAAGAAATGTTTAGGTGTGGCATTTTCACGTGCCGATATTGTTATCTGCACTGGAGGTCTGGGGCCTACCCAGGATGATATAACCAAGGAAGTATTGGCTGAATACTTCAACACCGAAATGGTTTATGACGAAGAAAGCTACCAACATGTAAAAAAAATGTATTCACATTTCAGAAAGGACTTTCCTAAAAACAACATGCGTCAGGCATATTTTCCAAAAGGATCAGTAATACTTGACAATCCCAACGGAACCGCCAATGCATGCATCATGAAAGGTGATATTGAAGGGAAAACCCAAATAGGAATACTGCTTCCGGGTCCGCCGAAAGAAATGGGACCTCTCATGGATAATGAAGTTGTTCCTTATTTGAAGCAATTTTCCAATCAGGTTGTTTATGGGGAAAAATTAGTGGTGGTCAATATAGGTGAATCAGCCGCCGAAGAAATGATTCTGGATTTAGTCAAAAAACAGACCAATCCGACCATAGCTCCTTATGCCAGTGCGGGAAAAGTAATATTCAGAATTACCGCAAAAGCGGAAAGCAAGGATAAATGCATTGAGATGATTGATCCTGTTAAAGAAGAACTGATTAAACGGTTCGGCAGAAATAACGCATATGTTACCGAAACAGGTAAGGTTGAAGACAGAACAGCAGAGCTTTTGCTTGAAAAAAATATTACCATCGCCGTAGCCGAATCACTGACAGGCGGATTGGTTGCTTCAAGACTGGTAAGCTATCCGGGAATTTCCAAGGTATTGAAGGAAGGATTCGTCACATACAGCAATGAAGCTAAAATGAACACGCTGCATGTCAACAGGGACACACTGGCAGAGTATGGTGCCGTGAGTGAGGAAACCGCCAAGGAAATGGCTTATGGCGCTGCACAGACAGCAGGCACCGACATAGGAGTATCCACGACCGGAATTGCAGGACCTGACGGAGGCACCGAAGAAAAGCCCGTTGGACTGTTTTATGCCTGTGTATATTGAAGAGGTAAGTTTAATGTTAAAAAAGTCATTGCGACAGGGTCAAGGGAAATAATCAGGGAAAGAGCTGCCAATTCAGCACTTGACTTGATCAGAAGCTGTATTGACATTGAAGATTAAAAATTATACAACTTCCAGCTCAACAACATAGAAATTTATAATAACCGATAATAAAATCAATATCTATAATGACAGCTGGCGGGTTACCGCCAGCTGTCATCAAATATTAACACACAATTATCCTCTCTTTATAAAAATATATTTATCAAATACTGATTTTAAAAGAACCATATGTTCTTCATTGTTGTCCTTGTTATTTTCAGTCAGAGTAAGGAGTTCCGCCTGAGGATAAATATCACCCGGCCTCATGCTCCTGTCATAAATGTCTGTTATACTGTCGGTATCTTCATCAGATTTGCCGTTTATTATGCACAAACCTAAGATCTTATCTTTCTTCTCAACGGTGCTGATGGAAAAAAGATATTTAAAAACCAGCGCGGGAACACGATATTTCTTTACGGTACTTACCGTGCTGAACTTGGCATCAATGATAACATAGTTAGCAGTGCCGTTGCTTTCGATTTTCAAAATAAAATCCGGTACATAATATGACCCTTTTGAATCATTTTCGTTATCCTTGGGAAACGAAATGCTGGTGTTGCGATACAGGCCTATTCCGTTTATTAAACGGCTGTCATCACAATAAATTACAGGCTGAAAATAAAGAGTGATGGTTTTATTATCGCTGCAAAATTTAAATGTGTTTTTGCACTCCGTATTTCCATATAGCGTCTTTGACGAAAACGGGTACATGCAGCGGCGGCTTTCAATGAGTGAAAAGCCGTGTTTCTGCAAAAACTGATATATTTTCAAAAGAACATAATACTCGTACAACGTATTAATTTTAATAAAAGACAGCATAAATTGCTCTCTGTGCAGATTGAAAACACCCAATTGAAACCAAGATACTACAGCATCATAAATTTGGCGGTACTGCGGAACCGAAAGAAGAATCGCCGTAGGTTCGGGCGAAAATGATATAACCTTTTCCGTTACATTCAACACCTTCTGATAAGCGCCATACAGCATAATATATCTGTTGTTAAGCTGAATGAGCTTCTTTTCGTATTCCATAAGAATTCTTTTTGTGCCTGAATATATGAAAAATGAAGATGCCACATATCCTTCGGTTTCATCTTGCTCCGCCGGAATATGTTTGATCGTATCGCTCACCATCGATATCATATTGCAAATATTATCAGTCATCGATTTAAGAAAGCAGACCACCACCTGGTTTTCATAAATATTAAAAGAATAAGTACTTTTGGATATCAGTGTTTTTTTAGGCTCAAAATATTTATCGTGATAATGAATGCCCGAATCATAGTTGACACACCTCAATTGCTCCGGATGCTGAACAATATACTGAATTGTGCCGTTTGAAACATACTGTAGCTTTTCAAAATTATCAATGCTGTCGCATACTTTCATTTTAAAACGGCTGTTTGCCTTGAAATAACGAAAATTTTCTTCGTAGCACAGAGCTATCCGGTCCATAAGAACAATTCTCGACTCTATACTCTTGTAACCGCTTTCCTGCTGCCCGGACAGGATTCTTGGGCGCATATCATCCTCATTAAGAAATTCTTCATTGTGCATGTACACATAATTAACCATTCTTTGCACAGAATCATTTCGTCGGTCTTTCGGAACCATAACGGCCAGATATTCCGAAGACAATAAAACTTCCTCACCATCCGCATATAAAACTATTCCTATCTGAGCAAATCCGTAGCAATCTAAAAAAATACGTGCTCCATACGGTTCATCCTTAAAAGTTATGCTTCCCTCAGGCGTCACATCAATATCAATCCGTATTTCATTCACAAAAAACTTCATGCCGGAAATATCCTCGTGAGAAATACCCGTGACTGAAGCCGTATATGTAAGGTCGGAAAAAACGTATGCTTCGGAATTAATTATGCGATCAATGGGCGAACCGCCTATGTCCTGTTTTTGAAGGCTGATATTCTGCGGCGGCCTGCCGGATGGAGTCAGTAGTAGATTATATAACATCAATGCCACCGCCTCTCAATTAAAAAACTGATAGTATCTCATATTGCTGTCACCTTTTTCCACAATGGATTTTAAAATCATTTCCGACCTTCGTAAATTATTTTCCTTGCATACAGACAGCAAATAATCCATAAATTCTTTGTACCTATCGCCGTTTCCGTTAATTCGCGGCAGTATTCTCTGCGCTACCGCAAAGTCCAGAGCTATAATTGAAACATCTGTGTCATAATCGTCGCTTTCAAAAATTTCCTGAGCAGCCGACCAGTATTTTCTTATGGCAAAATCCGTACGAGGACTGATTGAAGCGTGCTCCTGTTTAAAAGCAGTACAAATTTTATCATAAATTTCTTTGACCTCTCCGTCCATCGGTGTTATCTTTCCGTCCTTGTTGCCAAATGTATCCACCAGACTGCTCCAGGCTATAATTTCCGTATCAGTGTCATCGTATTCTGCCTCGCACGCCATACCGGGCACCTGCGGAAGGACTATCACCCACGACCGGTCAATCAGGCGAGGTGACAGTGTNNGGTCGCTGTTTATTGTAGCAGTAAATCTGAGAGATGCGGGTATATTTAACTGATAATCTTCTCCTAAATTAATACGGTTGTACTGGTTATGATCATCGCATATGTTCATAAAGTCCGCCCAGTAATATTCCATGGGGCTAAGGTTGGCCTCATCCAGCAAAATCATGAAAGGAAGATCTGTAAAATTTCCTCTTGCTTCGCAGTCTAAAATACGAAACCCGTCATATACACGCCTGTTGCTTTTATCAAAAGTCTTTGTCAAAGGATTGTAATATCCTATGAAATCACGCTTTGATGTCCATCCCCTTTCCACAGATATCGGAATGTAACGGTTAAAATCAACATCTTCACATATATCTTCGAAATCTTTTTTTAATTTCGTCAGTCCCAGCACATGTGCAATAATATTGCAGATCGATGTCTTCCCTGTTCCCGGTTCACCCGAAAATACCGTAAGAAAACCCTGACTGACACAAATCATTATATTAAGAATAGAATTTTTATTGTATCCGGGACGATAATACGCAACTTCCCTGCAAATATAATCAATTAAATCATTTTTATTTTTGCGTGAAATAGGAATCGTTTTCAGCTTCTCCGCTATTTTCCCATATTCTCTGTCACTCTGGCTGTTCTCCCATTTTGATGCCTGCTTGAGCAGCTTGCTTGCAAGCATTCCATCAAATGCAAAATCAACTGCCTTTTGAGTGCTGTCCTCAAATTTTGTATCCAGTCTGATTCCGATTTTTGTAATTTTATTCTCCAGTTCGCGTTCGCGTTTTTCCTTATAAGCAACTGCCTCATTGAGTCTGTCCAATTTGTCCTCAAGATTGGAAAAATCCTCAAGCAAGCCGAAACGTTTTCTAAGTTCTTTGATTTTAAGGTCCAATTCAGCCAGCTCTTTCTTTTTCATGTCAATTTCATCCTGATGCTCGGCAATTATTTCTGCTACAGCATCGTATGAACTCTTCCGTGAAATCTCTTCATCCAGAATACTTTTTTGGCGCTTAAGAGTTTCAAGCTCGCTGTTTAATGATGTCATGCGGTCCTGTATAATTCTGAAACTCTGAATTTTGGACATGAAATTATCATCTGCCGAGATATGTTCCAAAATTTCGGAAAACAACTGAGAATCTTTGTACTTCGTCAATAAGGGAGCAACAACACCGGCAATATTGTCAAAAATACTTTTTAGCTGCTCTCCGTCAGTCAGGAGATCCCGAATTCTTTTAAGACGTTTTTTTTGAATTTCCGATGGAATTGATATACCCACCAACAATGAAGATTTAAAATTTTCTATAAGTAATTCAATATTAGAAAAATCCAGAAAACCGCCTTTTATCGATTCATTTGAAAGAGAGTCACGAAAATTCTGGAGAAGAACTGCATCCGAAACAACATCAATGGAAACATCATATGCGTCATCGGTTCTATGAAACAGACTGCGCTCATAGCCGGCAGCACCTATATTGCAAATATCTTTGTACAAACTGTCAGATTTTGATTTGATTGCATAAACAATATATTCTCTGTCTTTTAATTTTGTATTTACATAGTACTGGCTGTCTTCGGCCCTGAATCCCACAGGATATGGGCCAATCAGCAGGCTTTCATTTATTTTTAACAGTACTGACTGATTTACATACAAACCTTTTCCTTCAATGAGAATAATGCTGTTAATGTGGAAGTCACCATAAATATGCTCCGGAGAAATAACCTGATAATACCCTACGTCTGATAATTCCTTGATTTTCTGGCTGTTAATCTTTGAAATATCAAATTTATATCCTGTTCTGTTTCTTTCACCGGAACTGCTGTAATTATCTTCTAATTCAAAAAGTTCAAAATCAAATACTATATACATTCCATAATAAAATTTGTCTAAACCGCCTGAATCACTGCTATAAAAATTAATATTTGTCAGATCAGATTCCGGAAGCAGTTCCTGTCTTTCCGACTGACTTAAATAAATTAATTCACCGTCGATCAAACTGTGTGTCGGTCTAAAGTTGACATATTTGATCGTACCTGTTGGTATAACATCAATATATCCTATATATAAGCCCATTTCCATCCCCCTAACTTTTTATACAAAAAAATATGTATATTGTATAATATTACCAAAATTTTCTGCAAATATCAACATTATTTTAAAATAAAGGCTTCAATGCACCAAAAATTAAAAAGAGGGCCGAAACCCTCCTTCAAAATTGCAACTGTATAATTCTGAGACGGAGCCGAAGAATCTCATGCTTTTATACATATGATCCCCTTATCTTACGCTCGGAACATTATATTAAATTTCTTTCAACAATTTGTTTTACCACAAACGTGGCAACGTGGTTTGCAAAGCTTCCCGTGCCAAAACCTGCGTCATATCCCAATTCCTGAGCCAGCTCATGAGATATTCGAGGTCCGCCGCAAACCAGGACAATTTTATCTCTCATTCCTTCCGCTTCCAGCATTTCCGACAGCTGTGTGAGATTTGCAATGTGCACATCCTTCTGCGTAACTACCTGAGAAACAAGTATTGCGTCCGCTTTCAATTCAATAGCTTTTGCAATAAGTTCTTCATTAGGAACCTGGCTTCCCATATTTATGGCTTCAATTCCCTTGTATCTTTCAAGACCGTAATTTCCGTCAAAGCCTTTCATATTCATGATGGCATCAATTCCGACAGTATGAGCATCCGTACCAGTGCATGCTCCCACAATTACAACGTCTCTCTTAATATTTTCCTTTATATAATCTTCCACTTCATGTCTGTCCATGAACTCCATTCTTACTTTAGGAACTTCGATTGTGGTGTAATCAACAGTATGAGTACATTTGCCGTACACTATAAAGTAAGTGTAGCCAACGCCCAGGTCTTTTGAATAAACCACCGCAGGATCATCAAAGCCCATTTTTGCAGCTAACTGTTTTGCAGCCTCGCTTGCCTCGTCACCATACGGCACCGGCAATGTGAAGCTCATCTGAACCATTCCGTCATTCAGAGTATCACCGTACGGCTTAACCCTTGTTAAATCTACTTTCTGAATACCTTCCATTACCTGGCACCTCCCAACATTAAATCTATGAACGGATTAAAATATTTTTCGTGTTTTTCAACAACGCCTTCCAGTCCTTTTCCGCCAGTAAAGCTTCTTTTAACTCCTCCGAATTTTCCTTTCTCGATAGTGCTGAATATTCCTTCACTTTCTATGTCTTTTAACAAAGCTTCCGCTTTTTCCAAAACTTCCTGTGCCCTTTTCTGGATGATTCCGTCTTTTTTAAATTCTACCTCATCACCGATGTTTCTGGCATTGTTGAAAATATATTGTGCATTTTCAATAGAAAGCGTCCTGTCCTGAAGATGCGGTGTATGAATTGCCTCCGTAGGCATTCCCAGAAGCTGGATTCCCTGATGTGTCCATACAGATATGAAATTGAACATGGCATCCTGCAAATGTCCCCTGAATATATTTCCTGTCATGAATTTCGTAGGAGGCATATATTTAAGCGGTGCGTCAGGGAATATTTCTCTCGCCATCTGAGCCTGCGCAAGCTCATATAAAAATCCGTTCTCAAGCACCGGATTCATTTCAAATGCATGGCCGAGACCCATCTGCTCCTCAGGCAGCCCTGCCTTCAGCGCAAACTGTTCGTTTATAAACTGAGATGCCAATACCGTATGTGCTTCTTCAACAGCATCTGCCGTCGTCAGATAGTTGTCTTCGCCGGTGTTGATGATTATTCCCGCAAAACCGTTTATAATCCTTGAAAAATACTGGTCAACCAGCGTTCTCTGCATATTGATGTCCCTGAACAGTATTCCGTACAAAGCATCGTTCAGCATGACATCAAGTCTTTCCATCGCTCCCATTGCGGCTATTTCAGGCATGCAAAGCCCCGAGCAGTAGTTGCACAGACGAATATATCTTCCTATGTCTTCTCCTACTTCATCAAGAGCCTTTCTCATTATCCTGAAATTTTCCTGAGTAGCATATGTTCCTCCGAATCCTTCGGTTGTAGGCCCGTAAGGAACATAGTCCAAAAGACTCTGGGCAGTGGTCCTTATAACCGCAATTACGTCAGCACCCTGTCTTGCCGCAGCCTGTGCTTGAATAACATCTTCATAGATATTTCCTGTGGCAACAATTACATACAGATATGGTCTTCTGCCTTCGCCGATGGTATTTAAATACTCATCTCTCCTGGCTCTGTTATTTCTAATTCTTTCAACCGTATTTTTTGCGGTATCATATACCGCATCCATGATTTTATTTTCGTCGGCAATCGGAAGCTTTGTAATACTTATTTCTCCTGCACTCACTGCTTCCGCAATTTCTTGAGGAGTCTTTCCCGTCTGAACCATGGCATTTNNGCCTCTTGATAATCCTCCGCCTTCCTTAATGCTGTCAACCAGCACGTTTGGAAGCGGCTTGTCAATTTCATCCACCCCGTCCACTCCAAGAAGCCTTGCAACAGTTCTTTCAACTGTCACAGTTGTATTTTTATCAATGAACTGCTGAGTACTTTCTGCTATACGATTTGCAGCAGAACGAGCACTGTCAATCAACTCAGGGTTTAAATTTAATTTGCTCTCCATAAATTTATAAATCCTCCTTCGTGTCATAATTAAATATAATTTTCTGCATCCAAAATTATTTCAGGATATATACCTGCCATCCTGGCTATTTTAATAGCATCCTTAGGTATATCTTTTTTATACTTCACTTCAATCAGTCTGTAATCCATATACTTAGAAATTTGTTCAATATTATTTATTTTAAATAAATCAGCCTCATCGGGAAGTGTAAGTCCCGCGACCTGCAAGTTCTGCACGTCATCGTCGTTGGCAACATTGTCATAATGAGTCGTCAACACTGTCATGCAGTCTTTATTTTTGAGGTAATTCACCACTGCCTTTGTAATTGCATATCCTTCCTTTGGATTGGTTCCTCCTGCCAGCTCATCGACTAAAATCAGGCACCTTTCATTGGAATAATCCAATGCTTCCTTTAAATTGACAATTTCCGCCCCAAAGGTGCTGAGTCCCTTTTCAATGGACTGATCATCTCCCACCGAAATGAAAATGTGGTCAAAGAGACAAACCCGCGAATATTCGCACGGAACAAACATACCGTAGCTTGCCAGCGCGGCAATTTGACCGATCATCCTCAGGGACACGGTTTTACCGCCCATATTGGCTCCTGTAATACATATTACATTTTTCCGTAAATTAAGGTCAATAGGAACATATTCTTTATGCTTTTCCTTGAGTGCTCTTTCAAGTTTAAGGTTTCTCCCGGTTCGCACGGTTATTTCAAGACCTGAAACAATTTCAGGCTCCACCGAGTTTGTTTTTTGTGCATAATTTGCTTTTGCAATCAGGTAGTCGGTTTCTCCGATAACTTCTATATTTTTAATTAATAAATCATAATACCCTTTTATTTCCCGAGAAATATATTGTCGAATTCTGAATTCCTCTTCTTCTTCCTCGCTCTTTAAATTTTCCAGTCTTTTTTCAAGCTGATCAATTTCCTCATTATTTTTGATTTTAAATATAATACTTAAATAATTTTCTCCGGAGACCCTTAAATTGCTGTCTTTTAAAAGCTCTTCCGTTTTTTCCCGCTGAGACTTGCTTATGGTAACTTCATCCTTAAGATTTAATTTAATACTGTATTTCTTCTCAATTTCTTCTTTTATTTCTTTTTTTAATGACGCAATATTTTTCTCTGTCTGTTTTTTTTCGTCTCTTATACTTTTTAATTTTTCGGAATATTCATCATAGATATAAAATGTGTTCAGCTTTTCATGAGCCGGATCCAGCAGCTCATACAGCTGTGGTATGGGCGTCAATTTTAAATTTTCAATTGCCAGGGTTTTTAAGCTCTTGTCAAGTCTCTCTGTTTGAATCTGGAAATTCTTAACTTCAAACAGCTCGACTTCATCTAATACCTGGTTGGTTTTCGCCCTCTCCAACGTTTCATATATATTCTTTACATGTTTTAGCACGTCAATGATATCACGCCTTTTCCCGCTTTCAATAAATGCCCTAATTTTATTGAATTCCTTTCTGAGGTCCGCCTCCTGACCTCTCCTGAAAGGTTTTGCCTCCTGCTTTTTCCTGATACCATATTCCGTTATGGTCTTAACTTCATTAAAAATGTAGTCAAAATTAATATTCTTTATCGTATTCTCTGTCATAAATTCAGTCAATAAAATCACCGCCCGAAACCACATCAATTATTTTAATACCATCCAGATATTTTTCCATCTCTGATTTAAATACAGCACTGTCGAAAAAATATCCCGCAGGAGATACAGGATTCAATGTTACTGCTATAACATTGACAGCATTTAATGTTTCAACCTTGAGACCTTTCCTCCTGAGTTCGTTCCACACATTTATATCCGTGAAGATTTTTGTTCCGTCTTCAACTATTATTTTTACGCCTCTTAAAAATTTATTCTCACCAATGCTTTTTAACAGTGAAGTCGTTACTGCTCCCCTGATAAAAACATGGGTTGCCTTTTCATCTATTAATTCATTTATTTTCTTTCCTCCAGTTATACTTGTTTTAATATCAGGTATAACCACATTTCCCGTATTCTGAATAATACAGGTCTTTTTCTGTTTTTGTATTATCTTTTGAATATCTTCACCCGTCTGTTTCAAAGTGAAACACTCTACAGAATAAGCTGTTTTCTCCAGAACCTTTTTCATGTCCCTGCTTAGTACCGCACCTGTAGAGATTATGCAGGCATCCGTTACCGCCGGAGATGAAACAGCCTTTCTGTCAATTGCACCGTCAATAAAAACGATCTGTGCTCCATAATGTTTAAGTTTTTTTGTTACGTACTTCATGTCTGCGGCGCTGACAGGTCCGGCAATCTGAATATTGCCTCTCTGCCTCACCTTTACTATTATGACTTCACCCATCGGTGTATTTATCCCTGTCGTTTCCAATATTTCTGTCCCTGCATCCGAAAGAAGCAATGCCTGTTTTGCGGTTGCCACATACATGCCCTCAGTAACAAATATTGACGGTTTTTGTGTCTGCGTTACAAGGTCCAAATTTTCTCCGTCTCTGCCTGTTGAAGTTATACCTATACTTATACCTAAGTCCTCTGCCTCTTCTATGAGATAATTGAGTGTTACCGTCTTGCCCGCATTCTTTGCAAGTCCCACAATAGATATGTCTTTATAATTATTTTGCCGTATTGTTTCAATTAATCTCATAGTAACCCCTTTAACGATTGATTTGCCATATGTGAATAGCTATAATAAACTTTTTCGTATGTGAAGGCACAGCCCGAAGAATCTCATCTTAACATGAATGAGACCCTTCAAAGCCATTTAGGATGGCAATTGCTATACAATAATGCCATCTCTTGCCAACACATAATTATTTGTGAACTCTTTCTCTTCTTGCCAATTTAGTAGGCTCAAGAGCCAGATCATTGCCCTGAAGCAAGCCCGCAACTCCTGTCAGCGGATCCTTTTTCTTTCCCTGGCATACGTCGCATGTGCATTCCAGATCCGGCAGGTGGGGTTCCGTGTATGTTGTGATAACACCTTCATAATTTCTTAAAATTACCTTGTCGGCTGATTGCGACAACACATAGTTAGGCATTACAGGAATTTTTCCTCCGCCTCCCGGTGCATCTACAACAAATGTCGGCACGGCATAGCCAGAAGTATGTCCTCTCAGGCTTTCAATTATTTCAATACCTTTTGCCACAGGTGTCCTGAAATGTTCGATACCCAGCGAAAGGTCACACTGATAAATATAATATGGTCTCACTCTGTTCATGACAAGCTTATGAACAAGATCTCTCATAATGTGCGGGCAGTCGTTGACTCCCCTTAATAATACTGACTGATTTCCTAAAGGAATTCCGGCATCAGCAAGCTTTCTTAAAGCTTCCATGGATTCGGGAGTAAATTCTTTAGGATGGTTGAAGTGAGTATTCAGCCATATCGGATGATATTTTTTAAGCATATTAACCAAGTCATCCGTGATTCTTTGAGGACAAACAACCGNNTTTCTCTTAATTTTTTAATAATGTATTCTAATTTTTCATCTGAAACCAGCAGGCAGTCCCCTCCTGATAACAGCACGTCCCTTACTACAGGCGTGTTTCTGATATATTCAATACATTTATCTATATTTGTCATTGATACTTCATCATCACACTGACCTGCGAATCTTCTTCTTGTGCAATGTCTGCAGTACATGGAGCACTGGTCTGTAATAAGGAATAGAACCCTGTCAGGATATCTGTGTGTCAGACCCGGTGCAGGTGAATCGGTATCTTCATGCAGTGGGTCAAGCATATCAGCTTTGCTTACGTGAGTTTCAACAATAGTTGGANNAGATGGGATCTCTCGGATCATCTTTATCCATATGTGCAGCATAGTACGGTGTTATACCCATTCTGAATTTTTCCAAAACTTTTGAAATAGCTTCTTCTTCCCGCTCTGTTATATTTATGATCTTTTTTAATTTATCTACTGTGTCTATCCTGTTTTCAATCTGCCATTTCCAATCATTCCACTCTTCAGGTTTTACATCCTTCCAGAGTTCAATTTCATTATAATAAGCCATTACATACCTCCGTTTTATTAAGTTTAATAACGGTTAAATACTAATTAAGAAGAACTTTCTTAATTAGTATTTAACAAAACCTACCGGCTATGCACAATTAAGCATAAAGCTCAGTGTACAATTTTCTCATGTTGCTGCTTTCCCTCATTATCTGAAGTGCAGTATCCGCATGTCCCTTGGTATAACCATTTCCTATTATCATGTTGACATCTTTTCCGACGCCTTCAGCTCCCAATGCTGCCTTTGTAAAGCTTGTTGCCATACTGAAAAAGTAAACCGTTCCTTCGTCTTTTGTTGCCAGGATTGCTGACATTTCACAGTTTGGTCTTGATACACAGCTTATTACCAGGTCGCATAGTTTTCCGCCGGTTGCCTCCATTACCTTCTCATACACCTCAATGGCATTTGTGGCATCACCCGATATGCATACATCTGCCAAGCCAAGTTCCTTAACTGTCCTGAGTGAACTTTCTCTGTGGGCCCAGCAAATTACCTTGCCTGTGGGGCCTGCTTTTTTCTTAGCTTCATACAAACACAGAAGTCCGGATTTTCCGCCGCCACCAAGAACCAATACCGTATCTCCCTCTTTAACCAGTTTAATGGTCTGAGCAGGAGCTCCTGCAACGTCAAGTACCGACAGTGCAAGATTTTCAGGTATATCCGAAGGAAGCTTAGCATAAATTCCGCTTTCAAACAAAATCGCTTTTCCTTTAATATCAACCTGGTCAATTTCTTTTCTTACCGTTATTATTTCATCGATAACTAACGGTGTCAACGATAATGAAACTAACGTTGCAATTTTATCGCCGACTTTCAAATCTGTCTTTCCTTCCAACGCCGGCCCTATCTGCTCAACTATTCCTATGAGCATTCCGCCTGAACCTGTTACAGGATTTTGGTGTTTTCCTCTTTCTGCAACAATTCCCTTCATTATCTCCTTAATTTTTTCTACATCGCCGCCTGCCTGATCACTTATCTGAGTGAAGCTTGCTGAGTCAACATTTAAAGTCTGCACATTTATCAGTATTTCATTGTCGTAGATTTCCATTGTGTTATCCACTTTAAGTGCCGGCTGCGGCAGTACTCCTTTAGGTTCAATTACCCTGTGAGTTCCGTATGGGTTTCCTTTTTTAAACATAGTGCCTCCTAATTATTGCAATTTTTTATTAATGGGTGGGTTAGAATATTGGGTATTCACCTTATATCCAATGCAATTATTATGCCAACTTATTCAAAAAATAAANNTATATTTCAGTATTTTTCACCAAAAGAAACTATCGAAATGTTTTCAAGTGCCGAAAATTCAGCTATTTATTATTGCTCTGCCGGCAAACTTTTGATATAATAATATTATTACTCAACATATTTGTTTATATCGCATATTATTATAGAAATTACCGTGTCATACTGAACATCGCAACGCTGTCAGAATGACAGTCAAGACTACTATAAAGAGGTTTAATGATGGATAACAGACCAATCGGAATTTTCGATTCAGGAGTGGGCGGACTCACTGTAATGCGAGAAGTAATGGAGCAGCTTCCATACGAAAATATAATATATCTGGGAGATACCGCCAGAATACCATACGGTTCAAAATCTGAACAAACAATACGAAAATACGCAAATCAGTGCTCTTCGTTTTTAAAGAGCAAGGATGTAAAAACCATTGTAATTGCCTGTAACACCGCAAGTTCAATAGCTCTCGAGAATGTTCAGAAAAACTTTGACCTGCCCGTCATAGGAGTTATTGATCCGGGAGCGAGAAGTGCCGCAGCAGTTACAGAAAACGGAAGAATAGGAGTAATCGGAACAATTGCCACCATAAACAGCAACGCGTACCAGGCAAAAATCATGGAATATCTCCATGATGCAGAAGTGATCGGCATACCCTGCCCCCTGTTCGTTCCAATTGTCGAAGAAGGCTGGGAATATTCAAACGTTGCCGAACTTACCGCTGAAAAATATTTAGATGAACTAATAGAGCATGATGTTGATACACTTGTACTTGGCTGCACCCATTACCCGATTTTAAGATATACCATAAAAAAGGTAGTGGGACCCGATGTCAGACTGGTTAATCCCGCTTATGAGACAGCAAGGGATTTGAAAAAGCTTCTGACGGAAAATAACATGCTCAATGAAAATTACGACAATGCAAAATATGAATATTACGCCAGCGATGCGCCTGAACGCTTAAGAAGAATAGGAGGTAATTTCTTAAAGAAAGAAATTAACGATCTTTATGAAATAGCAATAGATAACCTTTAGAAACGGAGAATATTCATTGGATAATGTAAGATTAAAAATAACAACAATACAGACAGTTGATGATGCAGGTAACGAAGACGTTATAGAGCTTGTAACAGAAGCCACCAGGGAACACGACACCGAGTGCATTATCATAAATTACGACGAAAGCGACATTACCGAAAACCAGGGAACAAAGACAAGGCTTAAAATTTATAAAAACAAATTAACTATGACAAAAGTAGGAACCTTTTCTTCTAAGATGGAGTTTGAAAAAAATAAAAGCTACAGCAATTTTTATTCGACTCCTTATGGAACCTTTGATCTGGATTTCAGCACAATTATTTATAACAACGAGCTTAATGAACAAGGCGATGGTTCCGTCTATGTTGAATACAAAATTATCTTCGGAGGTTCTTACGAAAGCTTAAATAAAATGAAAATTGATATTTTTTAAACAATTTTTCGGGTAATTTATATAAACACGAACAATGTTGCTGAATTTTCGGCACTATGTGCTGATTCTTAAGCACCAAAGAGGAGATTTATGGACATTAAATATTTTGATGCATTAATTCATGCGATAGATTTAATAAATGACGGAATTCATATAGTTGACGCTTCCGGTAAAATTGTTTATTACAATTTTGCCGCAAAACAACTTGACGAAATTGATGTGGATAAGGCCATAGGAAGGCATATTTTAGAGGTATATCCTTCGCTCACTTTTGAAACAAGTACTTTGTTAAGAGTTTTGCGAACCGGCAAGCCGATTTATAATGTGGAGCAAAATTTTATCAACTACAAAGGCGATAAAATATCCACTTTAAACTCTACGATTCCAATTTATTATAACAATAAGGTTCTGGGTGCACTTGAAATCTCCAGAAATATTACAAGAGTCAGGGAATTATCCGAAAAAATAGTAAATCTCCAAAAAGAACTTTATGAAAGAAACGGCAGTCAGAAAAAAACTTCAAAACCTATTGCCAAGTACAACTTTCTTGATATAATCGGCCAGAACAAAGAAATGCTCAAGCTTAAGTCCCTTGGGCTCAAAGCAGCTATGTCCGATTCGCCCGTAATGCTGGCAGGAAGCACGGGAACAGGCAAAGAGCTGTTTGTACAGTCAATACACAACTCAGGCAACAGAAAAAACAAACCCTTCATAGCCCAGAACTGTGCGGCACTTCCGGCAAATTTACTTGAAAGCATATTGTTCGGTTCCGTTAAAGGAAGTTTTACGGGAGCCGAAAACAGACCAGGCTTATTTGAGCTCGCCGATGGCGGAACCCTGTTTCTGGATGAAATAAACTCAATGCCGCTGGAACTGCAGACAAAGCTTCTCCGTGTCATTCAGGACGGAAGAGTCAGAAGAGTCGGATCCCCCACCACGACAGATGTGGACGTCCGCATTGTTTCCGCAATCAACACTGATATTAACACTGTTGTCGAAACAAAACAGCTGAGGCAGGACTTGTTTTTCAGATTAAATGTAATAACCCTTGTCATCCCCGATCTGTCTAAAAGAAAAGAAGATATCCCGCTGCTTGTGGAACATTTCATCGAAAAATACAACCAGAGATGCAACAAATTTTTCAGCGGTATTTCAAAGGAAGTTCTGGATATTTTTATGGAATACAAATGGCCGGGAAATGTGAGGGAACTTGAGCACGCCATCGAAAGCGCCATATCCCTTTACGACGGGGAAATTATCAGAGAAGAAAACCTTCCCTTCCAGTTTAAAAATTATCACCCCAACAACAATATCAGCTTGGATACAAGCATCATACAACCTCTCAATGTTGCAGTGGAAAAGGTTGAAAAAGAAATAATCATATCTGCATTGGAGCAGGCAGATAACAACATTTCCAAAGCTGCCAAGTTAATAAACATACCAAGGCAGACGCTTCAGTATAAAATAAAAAAGCTGGGAATACCTTTTTAATACGTTAAACTAATTATAATAGCCGACGGGATTTTAATTTTCTATCCCGCCGGCTTTCATTATGCATACAACAAAGATTCTCTCCTTATCAGGAAATTTCTGTTGTATGTAGAGGAATTTTCATTGTAAAGCTCAATATTTTAAGAATTCGCCTGCAATTATTATATGAGTTATATATTGTTGAATTTTATTGCACTAAACGGTTTTCAACCGGTAATCTCTGACTGCGCTGCATATGTGGCTGCTCTCCTGTCGATCTGGCATAAATGCAGGCTTTATAATTTGAGTATACACCCGTTTTTTCGACTCTTCCTTTTTCTATGAATTCAAATATCTTGGATTTTAATTTAATGTCTTCTATGCCTCTTTTAGTTTTGATTGCTTCGATTTCTTCCGGAGTCAAAACCTCCTGCAGCTTCTTTTCTGTCTCTATATCCAAAACAGGCTGCGCATTTTTATCCTTTCCGAAATCCACGAAGCACAGAGGCTNNTCTATTCTTACGGCATCATAGTATCCTCCCGGAAGCACTATATCATCATAAAGTTTTCGCGGAAAACTGAAGTTTCCGTAGTAAACATTGACTTCATAGTCATATCCTTCTTCTCTGATTGTCGACTCGGCTTCGTCCCTGATTTCATTTATTTCCTGAACAATTATATTTTCGCTATCTTTTTTTGATGTTATGTTTTCAAATTCACTGTTAAATTTATTAATTACCCTGTTTCTCACCTTGTATTTCAGCTGCTGGTCAAAAACCATATCAGAGTTTGCAATAACATGAAGGCGTATAACTTTGTCATTGATTTTTGCCATTCCCCTGTATGCATCGATACTGTATGCGGCTGCCAGCGCAATAATCACAAAAATTGCCGAAATAAACATTTTCTTATAGTAACTCAATTTGTCCTCCCTTATTTAACCAATCCCGTACTTTTTATCTGCATGTTCAAATGAACATTTATTGTTGCCGCTTCAAAAACTTCATCATATTTATCCTCAATCTTGTCAAAATCCGCTTTCTGATATTTGTACAGATCGTCCTTTATTCTCAACAAATCAGCTCTGTATGTGTGCTGCAGCTTATCCACGGTATTTGTAACCACGTCTGAAACTCTCTTAACTGCTTCTTCCTTAATTTTGTTCATGAATTTTTTATCTTCAAGGTTGTTGTTTCCTATAATAAATGAATCTATGTAACAGTACAGCGTAATATAATAATCAACACCCAGCTTATCGCCTTCCAGCTTAATGTCCTTTGTCATGCTTACATCCGTTGCTCCAAGTGCAACAGTTGTCCCATCTACCTCAATATTTATATTTCTTATATTTGCCTTGTCCAGGTTCAATAAAATCATTATTGATTCAACTTCCATGGGCTCTAAAAATCCTATGAGTTCATATTCCTTTATTACAGCTGCCCTCTCGACTTTAAGACTTTCTTCATTCACTTCCACAACGGGCACCATGGCATTTCCTGTCTGCCCCAGATGCAGAATTGCTTCATCAAATGTGTAAATATCCTGATAGCTTTCTCTTTTGAGCTTTACAAGCATATCGCTTAAAAATCTGCCTACCACCGGGTTGTTCGGTATTTCTGTGTTTATGATGTCGCACGCCTTACCTTTGGCAATGCAGATTTTAACTCTCCTGTTCATTTGCGGCGAACGCTGGATTTCATCAAATATTTTTCTAAATAATTCGGAATCTCTTGCCACATCTTCGCCGAGCACAATTACCTGCATCAGCCTGTCTGAAATTGCCTTCTCCGAATGAAGATAGCTTGTGCTGTAGAAGTCGGCAAAATTATTGCTTTCCTTTGTATAAACAAGCCTTTCTTCTTCGCTTCCTTCATTTATTTTTGGGATTTCAGAAGTAAAGGTCAGGTTCTTCGGGTTTTTATCTATTCCTACAGCAAATAAATATTCTCTCTTATTGATTTCAACACTGTCCGTACAGCCGCTCAGCAATATTGACATTAATATTACCACTATTAAAACCTTAACGTTTTTCATTTTATTACCTCTAAATATTATTTGCCTTCCATTAATCATGCACAATGCTGTCAGCCCCGTAAATCTTCATCTTGTGAGGCGGATTCTTTTGGAGTAACGGCTTGTCAAGACATCACGGCACAAATGAATCAGTTGTTTCCTGCTCTTTGTTTTCTTCGGTCTGCCAATGCCACTATCAATGGAATTAAAAAGTTTAATGCGCTCAATATATAAATCGGCCACTGAATGTACGGAAACATCATGTACATTCCGGGCAAAGCAGCTGCCATAATATACAAAATAGGAATTTGTATGTATATGAAATATCCGTTTTCCTTTGTTTTAAATGTTTCCTGCATAGCAAGATTCGTAAAATATGCAATGACACATATACATGTGAATGTTACCATAATTTGAAAACACAAGCCTACAATTTCAGTGCTTTCAAAGAAAAATCCGGGTATGTTTACAAATTTCATAACCGAAATGAAAGGCCATACCAAATTAACCGCTTCCTTCATGCCGAATTTTACGACTACCAGCAGATAGCATGCCACATACAAAATTGTGCTTATGACGATAAACCTCTTGTTGATCATCACATTTTTTTCCTTTGCCGACACACGGCTGTTTGAAAACATCAGTACTGAAAATCCGAAAAATCCAAGCATCGCCGCAGGAACAGATTTCACGATTCCCTGCACGTCCGCGGGAAACACCGGAAATACGTTTGTATAATCTGCATAATACGTTGAAAATATTATTATTAAAAAATACGGTATCAATGCTATGATCATCGCAATGCTCGCGGTGTTTGCAATTGACTGTATTCCTTTTTTCGTGGCATAGCTTGCGGTCAGCAGAATGGCAATAATTATTGTGCTTATCTGCGTCCTGAAAAGCATCATCAGCTTTATCTGCTCCGCAAAGTCTTTCATCAGTATGCTGTTTGCAGTTAAAAACATAAAAATATAATAAATTCCCGTAATTTTTGAAACAACCTTTGGAAAAACCCTGTCCGATATGCTTATAATCGTATCTTCCTTGTATTTCGCCATGACCTTGTTGATCGGCACAATGGTCAGATAAAGAAAGAATGCTGCCGCAATAATCGATATCCACCCCACAGGGCCGTCTATTTCAGACAGCAGCAACGGCATGAGCATTGACTGAAATACAAATGACACCAGTATTAAAATTGAAATATTCTGATATGGGGTAATCTCCTGATTAAACATTTATTTTCCCTTCTCTTTTTCAAATTGTAAATATTTGGGTTTGTGCACCATGTTTTTAATTTTCGGTCTGATAACCGTATCCCGCAAATCTTTTCTGTTTTCCACAAAATTTGTGAATGGTGTCATATATGGCACCCCGCAGCTTTTCAATGTGCAGAGATGAATTAACAGAAAGCACAATCCTATGGATATTCCAAAGAGGCCGAACATTGATGCCAATATTATAAATCCGAATCTTATCATCCTCAGGGACGTGCTGAAATTGTAGCTCGGTATTGCAAATGAAGAAATTGCCGTCAGCGCAACAATTATTACAGCCAAAGGTGTTATCAGACCGGCTTCCACAGAAGCCTGGCCGATAACCAGACCGCCTACCAGACCTATGGTCGAACCGACAGGACTTGTAATCCTCAGTGATGCTTCCCTAACCAGTTCCATGACCAATTCCATGAGAAACGCTTCAAAATACGGAGGAAACGGTACATTTGCTCTGGAAGCAGCTACATACAGCGCAAGCTGGGTTGGCAGCAGATTCGGATGGTACTGGGTAACAGCTACGTAAAGAGCCGGCAGCAACATTACTATCGGCAATGCAAGGTATCTTATCAATCTTGTGACACAGGACGGCATCCATCTTTCATAGTAATCCTCCGAAGACTGCATAAATGAAACGAATATGGCTGGAGCAATCAGAACAGAAGGAGTTANNAACTGTAATAACCACCCTTCCTTCCAGCAGTGCGGAAGCCGCCGCATCCGGTCTTTCCGTATTTTCAATCTGAGGAAATGGCGAATAGCCGTCATCTTCTATCATTTCTTCTATGTAAGAACTTTCAAGAACCGCCTCAATATCTATATTATTAATTCTTTTTTCCACTGTTTCCAAAACAGTCTGACTTACTATGTCCTCCAGATATATAATAGCAATGTCGGTTTTTGACCTGCTTCCTACCTGCATGTATTTTACTTTCAGCTTAGTGTCACGTATCCTTCTTCTGATGAGAGTGATGTTTACTTTCATCGTCTCGTTGAAACCGTCTCTTGCACCTCTTATGAGGGTTTCTGACGAAGGTTCCTGAATGCTTCGCATGGGCCATCCTCTTGAAGAAAGCATTATGCCTTTTGAACACGTATCGATAAGAAGTACCGTTTCACCTGACAATATTTTGTCAGCACATTCCTGTATTGTTTTAATTACCTGAACTTCAGAGGTTGCTATATTAGTTTTTAAAATTGCATCCTGAAGCTCCGAATCATTCTTTTCAAGTTTCTCCAGATCAAGCCATGATAAAAGCTTTCCTATGGCATATTCGCTTATTGCCTCCTTTGTTGTCATCCCGTCCACATACAGCAAAAGCATTTTTACTTTTTTATTCTGTCCGGCTTCCATCTTTCTGAAAACTACGTCATCTGCATTTTTAAAAATCTGCCTGAGAGCTTGTTCATTTTTATTTAAGTCCTTTTCAATTTTTAATTGTAATAAATCCTGATTTTTATTCATTTAAAACTCCTACATGTTTATTGCAACAACAGCTGCTATTGCCAACACTCCGTAAATAATTCCTGTTGTCCTGACAATCTTGTAGTCTCTGTTATAGTTGTTACGCTTCAGTTCCTTGCTTGTTTTAAATATTAAAATAAAACTGATTATTAAAAATACTACTATGGTATCGGTATTGATAATTCTTTTTATATCGTTGATTAAAAACATAACCCCTCCCATGCTTGTTCTACTGTTAGTAATATTTGCATTTTAAGGTATTTTTATTCCAATTATTTAAATTTTTTATCTCGCCGTTGTCAAATATCAGAATTAAGGCATAAAAAAACAACCGCATTTGCGGTTGTAAAAGCATGTAACGTTTAGCTGTCTTTGTATTTCTGTCTTTTTCTCACGAGAGTAGATATGTCAATTCCAAGCTTTGCTGCGGCTTCCCTCATATTTTCCGAGGAAGCCAATGTAGTTTCTATTATGACTCTCTCATATTCATCAAGCTTTTCTCTCAGCGTCTTGCTGCCTGATAAAAATTTAGAACTATCATCCGGCACATCGCTTGCCATAATCTGTTCTCTGAAAAGATTCATATCAATGTCTGCAGTGTCTGTCATCAACACAAGGCGCTCAATAATGTTTTTAAATTCTCTGATATTTCCTGGCCATTGATAAACAAGGAAATTTTCCAGACGTTCTGTCGTAAAATAACAATTTTTGCCGTACTTATTGTTATAGTACTCTATAAACTGCTGCGCCAGAGGCATAATATCCTCTTTCCTCTGCCTTAACGGAGGAATCACCAGTGACACAACATTTAACCTATAATATAAATCCGCCCTGAATTTCTTTTCTTCCACAAGACTTTTCAGGTCCGCATTTGTTGCCGCAATAATGCGTGCATTAAATTCAACCGGTGCCGTTCCGCCTATACGGTAAAACATTCTGTCGTTTATTGAGCTAAGGAGCTTCACCTGCAATGTATAAGGCATATCTCCTATTTCATCCAAATACAAAACGCCGCCATTGGCTTCCTCAAAGAGCCCTTTTTTGCCTCCCTTCAGTGCTCCGGTGAATGCGCCTTCTTCATATCCGAAAAATTCTGATTCAAGCAGGTGTTCAGGAACCGCGCCGCAGTTTATCTTAATAAATTTACCTTTGTTTCGGCTGCTGATATCATAAATATAAGTGGCAATAAAATCTTTTCCCACACCTGTCTCTCCCAGTATCAGCACTGTGCTGTCCACGTTTGCGATTTTTTTAGCCCTGTTGTATATGTTTCTGATTTTATCATTGTTGGTAACAGGTTCCTTAATAACTCCCTTAGTCATGATATTATAATCATTGTTGACGACGAACAGGTTTTTTTCTTTAGTAATATTTTTCATTAAAACATCAAGCTCTGATACATCTCTTATAACAGCAATTGTTTTTTTAAGATTGCCGTTTTCATCAAATATAGGTGAACCTGAAACTAAGCACCTCTGTCCCTTATAATAATTGTTAATGGTAGAGACGGGCCCCATTGTTTCAATGACCCTGGCACAGCAGGAATTAGGCAGAACATCGTATTTTCTTAAATCATAAACAGATTTGCCTATAATTTGTTCTCTCGTCAAGCCTGATAGGTTTAAAAATGCATCATTGACATAAGTGGTAGTACCTTCCTCATCAGTTATGTAAATACCGTCCTTCAGTTTATTTAGCATTTCATTATACAGGTATTGCTGACTGCTCAGCCTGTTAATCTGTTTTTCAAATTCATTGCCTATGGAAAAATCATAAAAGAAAAACAGGTACAATTCGTGATCATAAAGCTTAAGCCCGTCATACACCACATAGTACGAAGATTTATCCACATGCTTGACAAGATAAGAACCATGCCCTTCATCATCCCTGAGATCATGAAAGTATACTGTCAGTTTCTTATTTAATATTCCGTCCCTGTTTTTACAGATATCTGTTTTAAAATAGTTATTGCAATATAAAATATTGAATTTTTTGTCTGTTACAACAAAACCTAAGGTAAAATCAATGTGTTCCGACTTCATATTATCATTCCTTTTATCGTTCCTTAAAATTTGATTTAATAATCCTTAAAACAAATTGATATTTTTTAGACAACATGATAAAATTAAATCATTAAAACATATCATGCAACAATTATAGTATCTTATATGCAACTTTGCAACATATGTTTTAAGAATAATATGCATTTATGCATATGAAGAAAATATATTATTTATTTTCTTCAACAAAATACAGGACTTACACTTGTTTGTATAATTGGCATGATATTTGCTATATACATTAGTGTAAGTTGAAATTTAGGAGGAAATTATGAAAAAAGCAGTTATTGTATCTGCAGCAAGAACACCAATCGGTTCTTTCGGTGGAGCATTGTCACCGTTATCAGCTGTAGATCTGGGCGTAATTGCAGCAAAAGAGGCAATCAAAAGAGCAGGAATCGAGCCATCAGTTATCGAGGAAGTATATCTTGGTAATGTATTAGGGGCAGGATTAGGTCAGAACGTTGCAAGACAGGTTACAATCGGAGCGGGAATACCTAAAGAAACTCCTGCATTAACAATTAACATGGTATGCGGTTCAGGTTTAAGAGCCGTAAGTATGGCAGCACAATTTGTAGAAAGTGGACAATGCGACGTTATAATGTGCGGCGGAACTGAAAGCATGACTAATGCACCATATCTTTTACCTAAAGCAAGATGGGGGCAAAGAATGGGCAACGGACAAATCATAGATTACATGGTTTATGACGGATTGACAGATGTTTTTAACCAATATCACATGGGCATAACTGCAGAAAATATTGCAGAGCAATGGGGTATAACAAGAGAAGAACAGGACAGAATTTCGGCACAAAGTCAAAACAGAGCAGAAGCAGCGCAAAAATCCGGAAGATTCAAAGATGAAATCGTNNTGTTGTAATTCCTCAAAGAAAAGGCGATCCAATAACAATAGATACAGACGAATTTCCAAGACATGGCACAACAGCTGAAAAGCTCGGAAAACTGAAACCTGCATTCAAAAAAGACGGTACAGTTACTGCAGGAAACGCATCAGGAATCAATGACGGTGCAGCAGTTCTTATAATAATGAGCAAAGATAAAGCCGAAGAACTTGGATTAAAATATTTATGCGAGATTGAGGGATATGGCTCCGCAGGAGTTGACCCGAAAATCATGGGAATAGGGCCTGTTCCGGCTACTAAAAAAGCATTAGCTAAAGCAGGATGGACAGTAAAAGACTTAGATTTAATTGAAGCCAATGAAGCTTTCGCATCACAGGCAGCTGCTGTTATAAAGGAATTAGGATTAAATGAAGAAATAACTAATGTTAACGGCGGTGCTGTAGCTTTAGGACATCCAATCGGAGCGTCAGGAGCAAGAATTCTCGTTTCATTAATATATGAAATGCAGAAAAGGGATGCTAAAAAAGGTCTTGCAACATTGTGCATAGGCGGCGGAATGGGAACTGCCTTGTTAGTGCAAAGATAAAGCAGGAAGGTGGCTGCTGAATTTGTTATAAATCTTTTAGGTGATTAATTTACGGCAGGGAGCTGTGCCCAAAGGGTAAAACATAACAATTCAGCAGCTCAATCCCTCCTTTATAATAAATATTATATGAAAGGATGATGTTATGATCGATAAAATTATTTCTGTAAATGAAGCGGCAGAAAAGGTACAAGACGGTATGACAATCATGGTTGGAGGATTTTTAGCAAATGGAACGCCCGAGAAATTAATAGGGGCACTTGTGTCTCGGAATGTTAAAAATTTAACATTGATTTGCAATGATACGGGTTTTCCCGACAGAGGTGTTGGCAAAATGGTAGTGAATAAACAGTTTAAAAAAATAATTGCCTCGCATGTTGGAACTAACCCTGAAACTGCAAATCAAATGAATTCCGGTGAAACCGAAGTTGACTTGATTCCGCAAGGAACATTGGCAGAAAAAGTCAGGTGCGGCGGTAACGGTCTTGGAGGATTCTACACTCCTACAGGAATCGGAACAGAAGCCGAAGCAGGAAGAGAAAAGAAAATCATTGACGGAAAAGAATATATACTTGAATCTCCCTTAAGAGCAAACGTTGCTTTGCTTAAGGCATCCGTCGTAGATAAAAAAGGAAATATGATTTTTAACAAGACAATGAAAAACTTCAATCCAATAATGGCAACAGCGGCAGACGTTGTTATTGTAGAGGCCGATAAAATAGTCGAAATCGGTGAAATTGAGCCGGAACATGTTATGTGTTCAGGAATATTTGTTGACTATATCGTCGGAGGTGACATGTAATGGAATCAAAAGTAAACATGATAGACGCAAAAGAAGTTATAGCAAGAAGAGTAGCTCAGTTATTACACGACGGAGATGTTGTGAACTTAGGCATCGGACTTCCTACAATGGTAGCAGATTATATTCCGGAAGGCATTGATATAACATTCCAATCCGAAAACGGATTCTTGGGACTGGGATCTGCTCCGGAAGCGGACAGAGAAGATTGGGAGCTTGTTAATGCGGGAGGTATGCCGTCTTCAATAGTACCCGGAGGAATGTTCTTTGACAGCGCAACTTCATTCAGCATCATCCGCGGCGGCCATGTGGATGCCACGGTTCTCGGTGCCATGCAAGTTGATGAAAAAGGCAATCTGGCAAACTGGAAAATACCCGGTAAAATGGTTCCGGGCATGGGCGGAGCAATGGATCTGGTGGTTGGAGCCAACAAAGTTATAATCGCAATGGTT
>DMJQ01000189.1 GCA_003457065.1 Clostridiales bacterium | reverse complement strand
ATCTTATAAACAACTTAATCTGATATTCTGCTTTCATTGCTTTTAATTCGGTATACTTTAAATCTCTCACCAAATAATTAGATAATCGGCTCATGAAAATATCACTCCTTGCTATGTATTTACTCAAATCCTAAAATAAATATTATTAAATTCTATGGTATATCTAAAAATTACTAAAATTTCTCTCAAACTTTTCCAATCTCATTGACAGCGCTTAAATATAGTATATAATTTATAAGTGCAAGGGTGTCTTAAGATACTCTTGCGCTTTTTTTATCATAGGCAGTTACGAAGCTTTTAGACCTGATTTATTTATTATGCAATGATAGTTTTATGTAAAATATCGCCGTTCGGATGACTGAAGTCATAACTTCGTATCATTCATCTGATGCATGCAGGGAATCTGATTGTTTCGCAATTTACTATTTTTTAATCAAAATGAAAGGAGCCCATGACACCATATATTTGTCATGAACCAAATGAATGCGTAAGTTTAAAAAAATTACAGGTCTTTATAATGAATCTAAGAGAATTGCAAACGGACTCCATGAAATGTCAAACGGTATTTNNCTGGCTAAGGACTTTAATGATATTAACACATTGCTTAATAGTTATATTCGTGAAATTACCCATGTAATCTCCCACTTCTCAGCTGGAGACATGACCATTAAAATGGATCAAGAGGTTTCATTTAAAGGAGATTTTGTACCCATTAAAAATGCACTTACCAAAATGGGAACATCCCTGAATCAAACATTTACTGCTATAGCAGAGCTTTCGGCAAGTATTGATGATATGTGTATCCAAATGGATGAATCAACCAATACCATTGCTCATAATGCATCCAAGGAAGCTAACCTAATTACAGATTTATCCACTACCATGACGGATATTACATATAAAACTATTTTAAACACTTCTAATGCAAAATTAGTTAGTGAAAATGCCAATGAAACAAAACGGGAAGCAGAGATTGGCAAGGAATATATGAATCAAATGCTTACGTCCATGGAAGGGGTAAAAGCCTCAACAGATGACATTGGTCATGTCATTGAATTAATACATAACATATCTTCCAAAACAAAGCTATTATCCTTAAAAGCCTCTATTGAAGCGGCAAGAGCAGGTGATGCTGGTAAAGGCTTTGCCGTAGTTGCCGAACAAGTGGGTAACCTTGCCTCTCAGAGTGCTGCTGCTGTACAGCAAACTGTAGATTTAATAACTGCTAATCATGAAAAGGTAAAAGAAAGTACTGAAATTGCTTCCAAAACTGCTGAAAGCTTTTCTTTTATCCAAGATTCTATTGATAAAACAGTGGCCCTTAGTTCAAAAATAGTAGATGATTCTATGGACCAGGAAACCAGCTTTAAAAACGTTTCCACAATTATTAGTAATATCTCTCTTAGTGGACAAAATAATGCTGCATTTGCCATGCAAGGTGCTTCAAGTACTTCTACATTACTGGAACATTCCAGCCGCTTACGNNCGCAAAAGATAAGGTATTAAAGAATTTTATTAAGGATTACACTGAAATTGAATGCTTATATGCTATGGATTATGAAGGTATACAAGTAAGTCACACCATATTAAACCCCTCTCTGCAAATTGAAAACATTGTTGAATTTGAACCTAGTAATCCAGGAACTAATTTTAACTCTAAAAAATATTTCAGACAGGCTATCCTGCTTGACGGTGGTATCTATAGTTCCTATGATTATATTTCTGGTGCTACTGGCAAATTATGCCGTACTGTTTCTAAACTATATGAGGCTGCTGATGGTAAAAAATATGTAGTATGCGCTGATATTAGCTGTATATTTTAATAGGGTTAGATGTGTGAAATGTTAAATTATGTCTTATCCTACTACAAAATTTAACATTTTATTACATTATAGTCAAGGTTTTTATATATATTTTTATATTTCCATCAAAACTCTAGTAATTCCTATTGGCAATTTGAAAAATCGATTCTTGTGTGCTCCCTGGAATTAAAAGAAGCCCTCTTCTCTGGTTAATCATCTGGTCCGAGATTAGGGCTTCTTATTTCTATGCTATTCTTGTCTTTTTCTGGTAATACCTGGCAGCATTAGATAGCAGGAAGTTAAGTATAAAATAGTTCAAAGCAACATAACCATACAGTGCACAAACTTCTGCAACTCCTCTTGCCGAAGCAAGTACAACTTGACTGTTTCTGGTTAATTCCATAATATCTACAGCTTTTAAGAAAGCTGTATCCTTAATAATTGTAGTAACCTGTGACATTAAGGCCGGAATAATACTTTTGTAGGTTTGGGGAAGTATGATATACATAAGGATTTGAACAAAATGAAATCCCTGCGATTCTGCTGCTTCTGTTTGACCTCTAGGGATTGCATTTAAACCACCGCGAACTATTTCAGCCACTACTGCTGATGTAAATAGGGTAAAGGAAAAAATAGCAATGGGTAAAGCATCCCCTTTTATAGAAAACCGAAAGAATAATATCCACAATATATTTGGGGTACATCGGAATAACTCAATATAAGCCACCGCTAATTTCCCAAAAATCTTCCACTTTCCTTTGGCATAAGTCCGAACCAGAGCCAGTATTGTGCCAAAGAACAGGCTTAGAATTAGAGTGCCAAAAGCAATTAACACGGTAAGTTTTAGCCCGTCCATCATAAACATAATATTATCTGATGAAAATATCTCCCTCATTTATAATACCTCCGCTTTTATTTTCTTCTCAACAGGCACTTGCTTGGACTTCTCTTCCAGTCTATGAGCAAGTTTAGCCAAAGGAAAACAAATGATGAAATAAAGTAAGGCAGATAATAGATAACCTTGTAAATATCCCGTCTGCGAAACCCAGTTATCTGAATAATACATTAAATCAAGACCTGCCACCAATGCCAACACAGAAGTATTCTTAACAAGACTTAAGGCCTGGTTTGCCAAAGGCGGATAAATCATTTTTAGAGTCTGGGGCAATATAACATATCTCATAGTTTGTATATTAGTAAATCCTTGAGAATGTGCCGCCTCTACTTGACCTTTTGGTATTCCTTCAATTCCCATTCTAATCACTTCTGCTATGTAAGCACCATGATATAAACCAACACCTATGGTTCCTAAAATAAATTTAGAGATACGCACTGGCCGACTCGTGTTTAATAAACTTTTTAAAATCAATGGTAAACCATTATAATAAAAGAAAACTTGAATAACCAAGGGAGTACCTTGAAAGAATTCAACATAAACCCTTGCTATACCTCTTAATACTTTGTGTTTGGAGGTAGACATAAGGCCCAATATAACACCTAAAATTAACGCAAGTATAAGGCCTGCTACTGCAACCTTTAAGGTCATAATTAACCCTTCAAAAAAGGGGCCGCAGTTCTCAAATAAAATTCCCCATCGTTGTTTACTTAACAAACCTTCTACCATGTCAACCTCTTTCTGAATCTTANNACACCTATAGGGGCTGTTGCAAAATGCATCTTGACGGATTTCACATAACTCAAACATAAATAACTCGGTATCTAATATGCTTTGTATCAGTAATCGCACCTGATATATTCGCTATCATCATACAAATCATACTAAGAGTCAGCCAAGTCAGTATTATGTTAAGTTATATCCCTTACATTTTGTAACAGCCCCTATGTAATTAAAAAATAAAAACTATTCAATTCCCCAATCAGATATCATTGTCGCTAGTTTACC
>DMJQ01000046.1:2823-2973 GCA_003457065.1 Clostridiales bacterium | reverse complement strand
TATAAACAACTATTTATATTATTTAATCAAATAGTAAAATTAATATAATACAAATTTAACAAAAAATGGCACAATGGATTAGTGACACAAAAAGAACGTCGATAATTCAATATCGACGTTCTATATCACTTAACATAAATAATTATTTCA
>DMJQ01000046.1:0-2677 GCA_003457065.1 Clostridiales bacterium | reverse complement strand
TAATTATTTCACTATTTATTTTTTCTTTGTTTATCTTTAGGTACTACACAGGTTCCCGAAGCCCTGCAAACAACAATCGGTTCTTCTAAAAAATCACATGCAGAATCATTTATATCTTTGCGGGGAACAATTACTTTTCTTGGTTCAAATTTCATTTTTCTTGACGAATTCCCAACAGAAACTATTTCACCCTCTGCTTCAATGTAGTCTCCGGCATAAACCGGTGCAACAAACTCCACATTATCATATGCAACAAACAAACCTTCATCACCGTCATTTCTGATTAACAGTTCTGTTGCCACGTCTCCGAACAACCCAAGCATTCTGGCTCCATCCACCAGTTCTCCGCCATAATGAGCATCATGAGCACTCATTCTCATTCTGATTAATGATTTCATTCTTTCCTCCTAATTTTTGCTATTTGCCACTTCGCCCTGTGACAACATTATCTTAGCACTAAATCAGATAATTGTCAATTTATTCAATTTGTTTATATTAATCCTTAAAGGCGTCCTTCATCTTGCCAAAAAAGCCTTTTTTGTCGTCCTTATCCTGCTGTTCTCCCATTTCAGACGCAAACTCATGCAGAAGCGATTTTTGCTTGTCTGTAAGTTTTCTTGGGACTTCTATTTTCACCCTTACGTACTGGTCGCCTTTGCCGGCTCCCCTCAGATTTTTGATACCTTTATTTTTCAATCTGAATACCGTTCCTGTCTGCGTTCCTTCAGGCACATCGTACTTAACTTTGCCTTCTATTGTAGGAACCTCTATGGAACCGCCGAGAACNNCATTGGTATTTCGCACCACACGTCGTTGCCGTCTCTTTCAAAGAGTTCATGAGGTCTGACGTTTATATATACATACAGATCTCCTGCCGGACCGCCTCTTTCGCCGTGATTTCCTTCGCCCCTCAAAGGTATTACGGAACCCGTGTCAACTCCTGCCGGAATATTGATTGAAAGTTTTCTTGATTTCTTTTCCTTTCCTGTGCCGCCGCATACCGTACATGGTTCTTCCACAACTTCACCTGTACCGCCACATGTTGTACATATCTTAGTGCTGGCAAATTGTCCGAACGGTGTTCTTTGAACTGTCCTTATATTTCCTGAGCCGTGACATGTTGGACATGTTTTGGTGCTGGTTCCTTTCTTAGCTCCTGTACCGTCACATACATGACACTTTTCTATACGATTTATCTTAATTTCCTTTTTAGTTCCGAATGCTGCTTCTTCAAAAGTTATGTCCAGCTTGATTTTCAAATCCGAACCTGCCTTAGGACCTGTTCTCTGTGTTCTCGAACCGGCACCGCCAAAGCCTCCTCCGAAGAAATCTCCGAATATATCTCCGAATATGTCCCCAAAATCATTGAAGCCTGCACCGCCGCCAAAGCCCTGATTCTGATCAAAAGCAGCATGACCAAACTGGTCATATTTAGCTTTTTTATCCGGATCGCTGAGTACTTCGTAAGCTTCATTTATTTCTTTAAATTTTGCTTCCGCTTCTTTATTATCCGGATTCAAATCAGGGTGATATTGTTTCGCCAGTTTTCTGAAAGCGGATTTTATTTCATTGGCATCAGCATCCTTGCCTACTCCCAATACTTCATAATAATCTCTTTTTGCCATTTCTCTCACCACCTTGTTACATTATATGTTCCATACATTAACCAAGCTAAACCCCACCAGGATTTAGCTTGGCAATTGTCATTCATATATTATACAGAATAATTTTAATTTTTACAAGTGAGTACACAATCTCATTCACCAATAATTTTGTTATATTGGATAAAGAGATCATGTCTGAACATCTTATTTATTGTCGTCGTCGTGAATTTCTTCAAAATCAGCATCCACAACATTATCATCTTTCGGTTCTGAATCCTGGCTGAAGTTCGGATCAGCCTGAGGTCCGCCTTGCTGACCTGCCTGTGCATAAAGTTTCTGAGCAAGATCATTAAATATTTTTGTCAGCTTTTCTGTTTTATCCTTCATTTGCTCCGTATCATTGCTTTCAACAGCCTTCTTCAGCTCATCTGCCGCTGCCTGTGCTGATGCTTTCTCTTCTGGAGAAATTTTTCCTTCCAGATCCTTCAGTGTTTTTTCTGTCTGATATACTAATGTGTCGGCATTGTTTTTAACTTCGATGTCTTCTTTTCTCTTTTTATCCTGTTCTGCATACTGTTCAGCTTCTTTAACTTTTTTATCAATTTCATCATCTGACATTTTTGATGATGCAGTGATGGTGATTTTTTGTTCTTTTCCTGTTCCCAAATCCTTGGCGCTTACATTTACTATACCGTTGGCATCAATGTCAAAGGTTACTTCTATCTGAGGTATTCCTCTCGGTGCCGGGACTATTCCTGACAGCTGGAATCTGCCTAATGTNNCTGCAGCCATCTGTCTTTCACCCTGCAATACATGGATATCAACTGCAGGCTGATTATCTGCTGCCGTTGAGAACACCTGACTCTTCTTGGTAGGTATTCTTGTA
This sequence comes from Clostridiales bacterium, assembly GCA_003457065.1. Classification (GTDB taxonomy): domain Bacteria; phylum Bacillota; class Clostridia; order Tissierellales; family Sedimentibacteraceae; genus Sedimentibacter. The sequence continues at coordinate 187 of DMJQ01000046.1, read as the reverse complement.
TTTCTGTCGATTAATTTTGTAAATACTCCTCCTAATGTTTCAATACCTAATGACAATGGAGTAACGTCAACCAGCAATATATCATTTCCGAATTCACCTGTCAGAACACCGCCCTGAATTGCAGCTCCTAAAGCAACACATTCATCCGGGTTTATTCCTTTATGAGGATCCTTTCCTGTCAGTCTCT
>DMJQ01000015.1 GCA_003457065.1 Clostridiales bacterium | reverse complement strand
TTTTTGACCCAGCGGGTTATGAAATAAAACAAGGAGACAATGTAATTGTAGAAACAGCCAGAGGGGTGGAATATGGACATGTGGTTATTGGACCAAGGGATGTGGAAGAGAACAAAATCATTCAACCTCTTAAGCCAGTAATTAGAACTACAACCCCGGAAGATGATGAAATCGAAATAAAGAATAAAGTAAAAGAAAAAGAAGCCTTTCATATTTGCTTAGAGAAGATAAAAAAACATGGTTTGGAAATAAAATTAATTGACTCAGAGTATACCTTTGATAACAATAAAGTGTTATTCTATTTTACGGCAGATGGAAGAATTGACTTTAGAGAATTGGTGAAAGATTTAGCTTCTGTGTTTAAGACTCGTATAGAACTTAGACAAATAGGTGTAAGGGATGAAACAAAGGTAGTTGGAGGCATTGGAATCTGTGGCAGACCTCTATGTTGTCATACCCATCTATCAGAATTTGCTCCAGTTTCCATTAAAATGGCGAAGGAACAGNNAAGAATGAAGAAGAGGCATATGAAGAACTTAACAGTAAGCTTCCTAATGTAGGCGATATGGTGACTACGGCTGATGGCTTAAAGGGTGAAGTACAAAGTGTAATTGTGTTAAAGCAATTGGTAAAAGTAATTGTAACCTTGGAGAACGATGAAAAAGAAGTAAGAGAATACAAGGCGTCTACACTACGCTTTAAAGCGAAGAAAAGAAAAGAAAAAGTTGCTATAGATGATGAGCTTAGAGCTCTTGAAATGCTGGAAATGAAAGAAGGCAGATCACATTTAGATGATGAATAAGCTGGAAGGTTAAATAGGTTTTACATTGGAGAATTATTTACTTAAACCTGATGAACGTATAGATGATTTGCACAGAAATCAGTATCTGATTATACAAAACAGTAAGAAGTTCTGCTTTGGAATGGATGCAGTACTCTTATCGGGCTTTGCGAAGGTAAAGCCCGGTGAGAGTGTTATAGATCTTGGGACAGGGACCGGTATTATCCCAATACTTTTAGAGGCCAAAACAGAAGGCGGACACTTTACTGGTTTAGAGATTCAAGAAGAAAGTGCTGATATGGCCCTTAGAAGTGTTAAACTAAATCATCTGGAAAATAAAATAAATATAGTGACTGGAGATATAAAAGAGGCATCCAAACTTTTTGGGTTGTCCTCTTTTCATGTTGTTACCTGCAATCCACCCTATATGACTAACAACCATGGTTTAATGAATCCTGATATGCCTAAGGCAATAGCCAGGCATGAAATAAAATGCTCTCTTGAGGATGTTGTTAGAGAAACGGCCAAACTATTAAAATCTGGGGGAAGATTTTATATGGTCCACAGGCCATTTCGACTGGCAGAAATTTTTGGTGTGTTGCTTTCCTATAAATTAGAACCAAAACGTATGAAAATGGTTCATCCATTTATAGACAAGGAGCCTAACATGGTATTAATTGAGGCAGTTAAAGGTGGCAATTCAAGGATTACTGTTGAGGCTCCTTTAATTGTTTATAAAGAGCAGAATGTGTATACGGATGAAATCTATGATATTTATGGGTATTAGGAAGTTTACAAGCAGTAAAGAAAGTAGGTTTTTATGACTGGAAAATTGTATTTATGTGCCACCCCCATTGGAAATCTTGAAGATATTACTTTAAGGGTATTAAGAACTTTAAAAGAAGTAGATTTAATTGCAGCTGAAGATACCAGGCATAGTATCAAACTATTAAATCATTTTGAGATAACCACGCCTATGACAAGCTACCATGAATTTAATAAGATAGATAAAGGACATTTTTTAGTAAATAAGTTATTAGAGGGTGTTAATATAGCTCTTATTACAGATGCAGGTACACCTGGTATTTCTGATCCAGGAGAGGAACTGGTTAAGTTAGCTTATGAGGCTGGAATTTCGGTTACATCCTTACCAGGACCAGCTGCCTGTGTTACCGCCCTTACATTGTCTGGACTATCTACGAGAAGATTTGCTTTTGAAGCATTTTTACCCACGGATAAGAAGGAAAAACAGAATATTCTAATGGAGCTTAAGACAGAGACCAGGACAACTATTCTATATGAGGCACCTCATAGATTAAAAAAAACCTTAAAGGAATTATATGAGGAATTAGGAAACAGGAAAATATCTGTTGTAAAAGAAATTACGAAAAAGTATGAAACTGTCCTATGTACAAACTTGCAAGAAGCCATTGTTTATTATGAAGCAAATGAACCGAAAGGGGAATTTGTGCTGGTACTTGAAGGGGCTGATAAAGAAGCCCTGGTGTTAGAAGAACAATCTAGCTGGAATAAACTTTCTCTTAACGAACATATGACTATTTATCTGAACAAAGGTATGGATAAAAAAGAGGCAATGAAAGCTGTTGCAAACGACAGAGGTGTTTCCAAAAGAGATATTTATAATCAATTACTTGAGAAATAAAGATAAGAGCCTGAACTTCGTATATTGTAAAAACAATATAAAGTCAGGCTCTTTCTTTGAAGTTTAGTTATTCAACAATACCTGCTAATTTAGCAAGTTCTAAGATGGATTCCTTTGAAATCTTTTTACCGCAATAATCAATGAGATTATCTTTAGAACCGTTGAAAATATCAGTAGGCTCATATTTCTTTAATATGATTCTGTCTTCATCAACAAAAATTTCAAGAGGGTCTCTTTCGCTAACGCCTAAAGTCCTTCTTAGTTCAATAGGAAGTGTGATTCTTCCCAATTCATCCAATTTTCTTACAATTCCTGTGCTTTTCATATATATGTACCTCCTACAATACCTTAATAAAATAGCATACAAGATATCTAAAGTCAATAAATTAATGACATTATTTTAGCAATATTTTAGTATTTTATAGGAATAATTGTAAAAAAGGTATTAAAAAACACAGACGAAGATTTAAGAAAGCTGATTAACCAGTTTTTAAACTATCCGGAATATTCGGCCGGAAGTCTGATGACAATAGAATATGTTGACCTGAAGAAAGAAATGACTGTAAAAGAGGCTATCCAGCACATCAAAAGAACCGGTGTGGACAGGGAAACCATCAACACATGTTATGTCATAAACAACAACAGGAAACTGGAAGGTGTTATCTCCATAAGAAAACTGATTCTGAGTGATGAAACGGAGATAATAAAAGACATTCTGAATGATGATGTAATATCAATTAAAACTACGGATGATCAGGAAAATATAGCACAACTGTTTAAAAAGTATGACTTAACGGCTATGCCTGTTGTAGACAATGAAAACAGGCTTGTAGGTATAATAACGGTTGACGACATTGTAGATATCATCGAGCAGGAAAACACCGAAGACCTTCAGAAAATGGCAGCTATGCAGCCTTCGGAAGAAGAATATTTAAAAACCGGTGTATTTAAGCTTGCGGGACACAGGATAACATGGCTTCTCGTTCTCATGATTTCGGCTACTTTTACGGGCAACATCATAAAAAGATTCGAAGATGTGCTTCAGTCGGTTGTTATACTGACAGCATTCATTCCAATGCTGATGGATACCGGCGGTAATGCCGGCTCGCAGTCATCCACTCTGATAATCAGAGGCCTGGCATTAGGCGAGATAGAAATGAAAGATGTTTTTAAAGTGATCTGGAAAGAGCTGAGAGTCAGTATAGTAGTGGGTTTAACCCTTGCTGTCGTTAACTTCCTCAGAATTTACTACCTCGAAAATGTCGATGTAATGGTTTCTTTAACAGTGTGTCTGACACTCTTCATGACTGTGGTTCTCGCAAAAGTGGTAGGAGGTCTGTTGCCTATTGCTGCCAAAAGCGTAAAGCTGGATCCGGCCATAATGGCAAGTCCGCTTATAACTACTATTGTAGACGCATTTGCTCTTGTCATTTACTTTAGAATGGCAACATTGTTTATCGGGCTGTAGTACTGATATTAATAACTCTCCTAAAAAATAATTTGCTATTGTACTTGATAGCGCAACAGTCAATATCATATTTATAGGATTTTCATCTATAATGCTAAAGGATAGCCAAGGGCAATACAGCAGTAATAAATTTAAATAATATTGCAATTATTGTTGTCACAAATTAAGGTTTTTCTTTAATTCAAGATATAAAAATATAAAACATAAAATTTCTTTAATGTGGATAATAATTTAATTATTTTAAATAATATAAATATATCGTTTTAAAGGAGCACATTATGGCTAAAAATAAATACAAAGATAAACATATGGCTCAGCCAATAGAAAACCATGCTACAGCTGCTTGGGCGAATCAGGCACAATTAAAGGCAGTATCAAAGGTAAATCTTCCTGATGAAGAACAGATAGAAAATGCCAGAGATTATGTAAATGAAAATCAAAAGTAAAAATAACCTACCGCTATTTTCAGAGTGTTTTTCCTGAAAAATACGCAAAAAGAAAGCTCATGGGAGCTTTCTTTTTAATTACTAAAATATTTCATGTTCTGACAATGCTTTATATCTTCTATATCTATCTGCAGCATGTTTGCCGGAAATATCGAACATTTCATCTGCAATTTCAGGGAATACATTTCTAAGCTGTGAGTAGCGAATTTCACCTTGAATGAATTCTTTGTAATCCTGTGTAGGTTCTTTAGAATCAAGAATAAAAGGATTTTTGCCTTGTTTCTTAAGCTCGGGATTATACCTGTACAGGTGCCAGTAACCTGAGTCAACAGCTTTCTTTTCTTCCATCATGCTTGTTCCCATACCTGATTTAATACCGTGGTTAATACATGGCGAATATGCAATTATTAATGAAGGTCCATTATAACTTTCAGCTTCCTTGATTGCCTTGATGGTTTGATTCATGTCTGCTCCCATTGCTATTTGAGCCACATATACATAACCATAGGTCATTGCAATCAAGCCTAAGTCTTTCTTTCTTATTTTCTTGCCGCCTGCTGCAAATTTTGCAACTGCTGCAGCAGGAGTGGACTTAGAGCATTGACCTCCTGTATTTGAATAAACTTCGGTATCCAATACCAACAGGTTAATATCTTCACCAGATGCTATAACATGATCTAAACCACCATAACCTATATCATATGCCCAGCCGTCACCGCCAAATGACCAAATTGATTTTTTAATTAATTGATCTTTTCGGAGAAGAATTTCATGAACAATTGGATTGTTGCTGAAATCCTTGCCTTTAACTGTATTCAGTATCATTTCTGTAGCTTTTTTAGAGCCTTCGCCATCAAGCCGGTTTTCTATCCAATATGAGAATGCTTTCGTTAAATCTTCGTCAATATTAGTGGTAATTACTTCTTTCATTAGATTTAAAAGGCGTTCTCTCATTTGTTTTACTCCTACCTGCAATCCTAAACCAAATTCGGCAGCATCCTCAAACAATGGGTTAATCCATGCGGGACCTTTGCCGTCAGCATTTGTAGAATAAGGCATTGAAGGGGCTGAAGCTCCATAAATTGATGAACATCCGGTTGCATTTGAAATCATCATTCTGTCTCCGTAAAGCTGAGTAATCAATTTTATATAAGGAGTTTCACCGCAGCCTGGGCATGCACCGTTGAATTCAAACAATGGTCTTAAGAATTGGCTGCCCTTAACAGTATATTTATCCATTAGACCTTCTTTAGGTTTTACAGTCACTGCGAACTCCCAGTTTTCTGATTCCATTTCCATTTCATGTTCAGCAGGTTTCATTATTAATGCCTTTCCCTTAGCAGGGCATATGTCAGCACAATTGGCACATCCCGTATAATCCATAGGCGATACTTGAATTCTCCAGTGATAATTTTCCATACCCTTGCCAATAGGTTTAGCAGTCTTAAATGTATCAGGTTTTCTGTCATATTCTTCATTATTTAATAAAAACGGTCTAATTGTTGCATGAGGGCAGACATAGGAACACCTTCCGCACTGTATACATTTATCAATCTGCCATTCAGGAACTAAAGGAGCAATACCACGTTTTTCGTAGGAGGTAGTGCCGTTAGGAAATGTTCCGTCTTCCATATTTTTAAATGCACTGACAGGAAGTTCATCGCCTTCATCTTTAGCCATAACCCTTTGAATATTCTTAACAAAATCAGGCTCTTGTTTAACAGGAACAGACTCATCCATTTCATTTTCCCAGCCAGCAGGAACATTTACCTTAACTAAAGCCTCAATGGATTTATCAACTGCCTTTTGATTCATTTCAACTATTTCTGAGCCTTTTCTGCCATACATTTCTTCTATGCTTTTTTTCAAATAACCTAAAGCTTCATCGACAGGCAGCACATTTGCCAGCTTGAAAAATACAGATTGCATTACCATATTTATTCTGTTGCCTAACCCAATCTTACCTGCAATGTACAAGGCATCTATTATATAAAAGTTAATATTATTTTTAGCTACATAATTTTTAATGGAAACAGGCAATTTTTCATCCAGCTCTTTTTCACTCCAATTGCAGTTCAATACAAAGGTTCCTCCTTGTTTAAGCCCCTTTATTATATCGTAGTTATATATAAATGACTTGTTGTGGCAAGCAATATAATCAGCATTAAATACAAGATATGGAGAATGGATGGGTTCCTTACCAAACCTCAAGTGAGAGGTTGTTGTTCCACCAGATTTTTTGCTGTCGTAGGAAAAATAACCTTGAACGTACATGTTGGTATTGTCGCCTATAATTTTAATGGCTGCTTTGTTTGCACCTACTGTTCCGTCGGAACCAAGTCCCCAAATGCGGCATCTAATAGTTCCTTCGGGAGAGGTTTCAACTGGTTCTCCTTCCGGGAGAGAAGTATTATTAACATCGTCCACAATACCTATTGTAAACCTGTCTTTAGGCTGACTCATTTTTAAATTATCATAAACGGCAATTATCTGAGAAGGTCTTGTATCTTTTGATGAAAGACCGTACCTTCCTCCGATTATTAATGGTGGATTATCATAATTTTGATAAGTCTTGACCACATCAAGGTACAAAGGCTCACCTGTGGAGCCGGGTTCCTTTGTTCTGTCCAGTACTGCTATTTTCTTAACAGTGGTTGGAATTGATTCTAACAGATGCTTTTCAGAGAAAGGTCTGTACAAATGAACCTTAACTACTCCTAACTTATCACCTTTTTTTACTCTCAGATAATCTATGGTTTCTCTTATGGTATCAGTTACAGATCCCATTGCTACTATTACATATTCTGCATCCTTGTCTCCATAGTAATCAAAAAGTTTATATTTTCTTCCTGTAATTTCACCTAATTGGTTCATACAATCCTGAACTATACCTGGAACAGCAGCGAAGAATGGGTTTTGAACCTCTCTTTGTTGGAAGTATATATCGGGGTTTTGTGCTGTACCTCTTGTAACCGGATGCTCAGAATTTAATGCCCTGTTTTTAAATTCATTTATTGCTTTATAATCAACCAGTTTTATAATATCTTCATAATCTATCTTTTCGACTTTCTGGATTTCGTGTGATGTTCTGAAGCCATCGAAAAAATGAATAAATGGCAGCCTTGCTTTTACTGCAGCCAGGTGAGCAATTACTCCCAAGTCCATTGTTTCCTGTACATTCGCTGAAGCAAGCATAGAAACACCTGTTTGGCGGCATGCCATTACATCCTGGTGATCTCCGTAAATAGATAACGCGTGTGCAGCCACTGATCTTGCCGTTACATGCAAAACTCCCGGCAGCAATTCACCGGCCATTTTATATAGATTTGGTATCATCAATAAAAGTCCCTGTGAAGCGGTGTATGTAGATGCAAGTGCTCCAGCCTGAAGAGCACCTCTCATTGTACCAACAGCACCTGCTTCAGACTGCATTTCAATAACCTTTACTTCTTGACCAAAAATATTTTTTTTTCCGTGAGCTGACCACTCATCAATTCCTTCAGCCATAGGCGTTGAAGGGGTAATAGGGAAGATTGATGCAACTTCTGTTAGAGCATAGGATGCATAGGCGGCAGCTTTATTCCCATCCATTGATTCATATTTACTCATAAATTCTCCTTTCCATATTATGAATTTTAATGTAAAAATATATAGCTATCTTTTCCTGTAAATATTTAAATATACCAATTATAAGCAATTAAGAATTATCAAGAGGAGATTCTGAAGACGCCCTTGTTAAACATTTTTAATACAACTTTGTCAAAACTATATAAAACAGTTATTGATAAAATAATACACTTAAAAACGAATATTTTTACCTATATTCTTTTCTCTCATCTGAAGAACTCGATAAAGGAATATATGAATTCATTACGTAAGGCACAATCACTTAAGACCTCATTCGTATAATGATGGCCTTACCCCATATGCTACGCGCTGTGCTGACTAAGAATTTTTTATGCCATGGTGTTACAATTTTACTTGACTATGTCAAGATTACACCAGAAAAAATGATGATATAGAGATATCGATAACGTATAAGTAAATTAAGAATATTGCATTTTTGGGAGTATCCTTATATTTTTGGGTATACTAAAATAAAATACTTTATGAAGGAAGGTGATAAAATGACTAACAATAATGTTGTACCCAATAGATTGATAAACGAGAAATCGCCGTATCTATTACAGCACGCTCACAATCCGGTTGATTGGTTCCCTTGGGGCCAAGAAGCATTTAATAAAGCAAAAACTGAAGATAAGCCAATATTTCTTTCTGTTGGGTACTCATAACGTTGGTTATAGAAACCAAGCTGTCACTGGTGTCACGTGATGGAAAAGGAATCCTTTGAGGATGAGGAAGTTGCTGAAGTTTTAAATAAAGGTTTTGTTTCAATAAAGGTTGACAGGGAAGAAAGGCCTGACATAGATGCGGTATATATGAGTGTTACGCAAAATATGACGGGAGGCGGCGGATGGCCAATGACCGTTCTAATGACCCCTGAGCAAAAGCCGTTTTTTGCAGGAACATATATTCCGAAACACACAAAGTACGGAAGAACCGGTTTGCTGGAACTGTTAGAAATAGTAGCGGCAAAATGGAAAAGCCACAAGCAGGAACTTGTCAATTCGGGAAATGAAATAACCGAAATAATAAAAAGTCTTGAAAATGAAAATACGGGAGAAATTAAACTAACCAGAAAATTAATTCAGGATGCAAAAAAGACACTGATAAATAATTTTGATGAAGAATACGGAGGATTCGGTCACAGCCCCAAATTTCCTCAGCCGAGCTACCTATTATTCCTGCTTAGTTTCTATTCGGTTGAAAAAAATGAGGAAGTTCTTCACATGATTGAAAAAACATTGGACGGTATGTTCAGGGGAGGAATTTTTGATCATGTGGGCAACGGATTTTGTCGTTATTCCACAGATAACAAATGGTTGGTTCCTCATTTTGAAAAGATGCTATACGATAATGCGCTCCTTGCATACACATACGTGTATGCCTATCAGATAACTGAAATAGACTTATATAAATATATAACAGAAAAAATATTTGATTATGTATTGAAAGAAATGACGAATAAAGAAGGTGGATTTTATTCCGCGCAGGATGCAGACAGTGAAGGGGAGGAAGGAAAATATTATGTATTTACTCCTGAAGAAATCCGGAATGTTCTTGGCGAGGATGATGGTGAATATTTCATCAGCTANNTATCCCGAATTTGATTTATAACGGCGACTATTATAAAAAAGACGATAGAATCGAAATAATCAATAAAAAACTATATGTTTACAGGCTTGAGAGAGTTAAGCTTTATAAGGATGATAAAATTCTGACATCATGGAACGGCATGATGATTGCAGCATTTGCTAAGGCACACAAGGTATTAAAAAAAGAAAAATATTTGCGTGCGGCGGAAAATGCGGTTAATTTCATTGAGAAGCATTTAATAGATAAAGATGACAATATAGGCGTAAGGTACAGAGAGGGAGAAGTCCTTAGGGGCGGAACGCTGGATGACTATGCAATGTATATCTGGGCTCTCATTGAATTGTATGAGGCAACATACAATGCCGCTTATTTAAAGAGAGCTGCAGAATTAAACAGCAAAATGAAAAGCCTTTTTTGGGATGATGCCGGCGGCGGTTTTTTCATGAACAGCGTGGAAGGAGAAAAGCTCATATATAACCCCAAAGAAACACATGACGGAGCAGTTCCGTCAGGGAATTCGGTTGCTGCTTTAAGTATTTTCAAGCTTTCCAGGATGATGGGAAGTGCCGAACTGGAAGAATCAGCGGCACGGCAGATGCAGTTTCTTGCAAACAGTATGGCAGATTATCCGGCTGCCGGTACTTTTACCTTGCTGTCAGCGTTTTTTGAGCTATATCCGTCTAAAGAAATTGTATGTCTTATTAAGGACGAGGAAGATTTTAAAATCATAAAAGACGTCTTAAGTAAAAGCGCGAGAATTAACAATACAGTGGCGGTTCTCAGGTATTCAGAACTGGAAAGATCCGGTGAACTATTTGAATTTATCAGGGATTACAAACTGATTGGCGACAAAACCACATTTTATGTCTGCGAAAACAAAGACTGTTCAATGCCATTTAATGATATCAATAAACTTAAAGAAACAGCCGATATCTTGGGGTAAGTAACCGGTCTGAACCTAAATAAGAATTAGGAAATACAAAGATCAAAGTCTGAATAACATTGCAAGAATTCTCGTTAAGAAAGTAAATTAGTTAAAAGAAAAGCTCAAACGGACCTTTCGGCAGCAAATGAAAGGTCCGTTTGGGCAGTCATACTTTTAACCGTTCTTATTTCAAAATTAATTGTCTTTTTTCTTGAATATTAATATGTTTAACATGACGCCGATTCCGATACCTATGGCTACGAGGAAGAAAGTTGCTGCACCATTAACTTCGGGGCCTAATAATGGAGCTATAAGATATGCAATAATCGCAAGAAGAATAGGAAGTATAAATTTTTTAATCATATCAGTCACCTCCTTTCAATGAGATATCTTCAAGTGGATAGACAATAAAAATGGATAACCAAAACCAAATGGTTATCCCACAAAAATATCGAGTATACAAAAAAAGATAACCACTTGGCTATCCACCCTGATAGTCTAATCTCACATAAGAGCATCATATCACAAAAGGATTTAGATGACTTACTCCGCTCATATCGTTTTCACAAATNNGTTGACCGGGCATATTTATCTTTAATGGTATTATTATACAATGGCATCAGGGCAATGTCAACGTTTTTTTGTGCGTAATCTCAATAAAAAGGAAGCTGCCGCTCAGCGTATTCATGCCTTTTTTAGACTAACCGAAATGCTGTACTGATGTTTTGAAGAAAACTATCATCAAAACGGAGTCGGAGCAATTGTAATGACAGAATGAAAATTAATGCTGATGCAACAGTCTCCAAAATTATATATTAAAAATTATACATTAAATCTAAATAATACTATGTCTCCGTCTTCCATGACGTAATCTTTTCCTTCAAGGCGCATCAGGCCTTTTTCTTTTGCGGCGAGCATTGAGCCGCATTCTTCTACATCCTTGTATGACGTTACCTCGGCTCTGATAAAACCTCTTTCGATATCCGAGTGTATTTTTCCTGCCGCCTGGGGAGCCTTTGTACCTTTTACGATGGTCCATGCTTTTGATTCCATGGGACCTGTTGTAAAGAAGCTTATTAATCCAAGAAGCTGGTAGCTGGCCCTTATAAGTTTGTCAAGACCTGATTCCTTAAGTCCTAATTCCTCTAAGAACTCCTTCTTTTCATTATCCTCTAAAACGGAAATTTCTTCTTCTATTTTACCGCAGACTGTAATAACTTCTGAATTATCCTTCGAAGCATGTTCCTTTACCTTATTGACATAGTCGTTTGAAGAAGGGTCGGCGATATAATCTTCATCCACATTTGCCACATATAATACCGGTTTTGCGGTNNTTAATCAAATTAAATGTTTTCAGAATTTTTTGCTCTTCTTCCGTATAATCCAGGTATCTTGCCTGTCTTTCATTTTCAAGTGCACCGACTACTTTTTGAACCAAATCTAATTCCTGCTGAAGTGACTTGTCGTTTTTAACCATTTTAGCAAGCTTGTCTAACCTTTTGCTCATTACTTCCAGATCGGCGAGAACAAGTTCAAGCTCTATTATTTCTATGTCTCTTATGGGATCAACCGTGCTTTCCACGTGTATTACATTTTCATCATCAAAACATCTCACCACATGAACAACTGCTTCAACTTCTCTTATGTGGGAAAGAAATTTGTTTCCAAGGCCTTCACCCTTGCTTGCGCCTTTTACCAGGCCTGCTATGTCAAAAAATTCTATTGCCGCAGGAACCGTCTTTCCTGAATTGCTCATTTTAGTCAAAAAATCTAATCTTTTATCAGGAACATCCACAACACCTATATTAGGCTCAATTGTACAAAACGGATAATTTGCAGATTCTGCTCCTGCCGATGTTATTGCATTAAACAATGTACTTTTGCCTACATTGGGAAGTCCCACTATACCTAATTTCATAATATCGTCCTTTCATTTCTACATCCATATACCAATATATTGTCAAATTATTATATAACATCATAAATCAAACTTCAATACATTTTCTCAGAAAGCGGCCATAGCAATAATAGTTAACTTTTTCACAAAATCCATGTCGACACTATTAAGTATCATAAAAGTGACAACTTGTTTAGATTTTTTGATTTAAAAAGAATATATTAAAATACGCTGAATAATATGATATATATAAGACAAATAATAGGGGGAAAAAATTGATATGAACGATAAACAGATGCAGTCAAATTATATAAGGATTGTTGGTAAAATAAACAGTAAACTGGAATTTAGCCATGAAGTCTTTGGAGAGAAATTTTACGAATTTTTTTTGGAAGTCCCGAGATTAAGTGATGCCAAGGATTTGCTGCCTGTTATAATATCCGAAAGGTTAATTAACGATATTGATATGAGTATTGGGAATTACATTGTTATTGATGGCCAGTTCAGATCTTATAATAGATACGAGGACACGTGCAACAAGCTTCTTCTCAGGGTGTTTGTAAGAGATATAATGGTGCCTGATGACAGCGAACTGGAAGAATTAAAAAGACATCCCAACGAAGTTTTCCTTAACGGATATTTGTGCAAAGAAACAAAATTCAGGACTACACCATTCGGCAGGGAAATTACAGATATGCTCATTGCCGTTAACAGGTCATACAACAAATCCGATTACATACCTTGCATCGCATGGGGGAGAAATGCAAGGTACTGTGAAAAGCTTGAAGTAGGTGACCATGTAAAACTTTGGGGGAGGATTCAAAGCAGAAAATATCAGAAAAAGAATGACAGTGAAACATATGAAACCAAGACTGCATATGAAGTATCCGTAACAAAACTGGAGCATATAAAGACGGAGAACAACAGAAAAAAAGAAGACGAAGAAGATGTTGAGGAATAATCATAAATTTTAAAAAATGAAACCGCAAGGTTTCTTTTTTATGCCATAATGTTGTTTTGCATGACCAGGGGAGCAAACAAATCTGTTGGAGCTTTCAAATAAAATATTATTTAAATTTTAAGCATAATATGTTACAATAATACTTATTAAAAATAAAGGAATGTTAAGATGATTTTAGTATTGGCAGAAAAACCTTCCGTTGGGAAGGATATAGGTAAAGTTTTAAAATGTAATAAAAATGAAAACGGGTATGTGGAAGGGAAAAAGTATATAGTTACCTGGGCTTTGGGGCACCTTGTCACACTGGCTGACCCTGAAAGCTATGATGCAAAATATGCTCGCTGGGAACTTGAGGACCTGCCCATAATCCCGAAAACCATGAATACAGAAGTAATTAAAAAAACAAGAAAGCAGTTCGGCGTTGTGAAAAGCCTTTTGCTGAGGAAGGACGTAACGGAAATAGTAATAGCAACCGACGCAGGAAGAGAAGGAGAACTTGTCGCAAGATGGATTATTGAAAAGGCTCAGGTGAAAAAGCCCATAAAAAGGCTTTGGATTTCATCGGTTNNAGCTTTCCTGCGGCAGGGTTCAGACACCAACCGTTGCCATGATTGCGGCATTAGAGGATGAAATACGAAATTTCAAGCCTGTTCAGTATTACGGAATTGAAGCTGCTGCCGGCGGCTTTAAATTTATCTGGCATGACAAAAACAGCGATACGAAGACTTTCAACATGGAAAAGCGCGACAATATAATAAACAGCATTAAATCAAAAAAATTAGAAATTACCGGCATATCAAGAAACAAGGCACTTACGTTCCCGCCACTTTTATATGACTTGACCGAGCTTCAAAGAGACGCAAACAACATGTATGGTTTTTCGGCAAAAGAAACGCTGTCTGCAATGCAGACACTTTACGAACGCCACAAAGTTCTCACATATCCAAGGACGGATTCAAGATATCTGACTGAAGATATTGTGGATATCTTGAAAGACAGAATAAGGGNNAAAGCAGGATTTAAAATAAGTTCAAATCCTATCAGAGGCAATAAAAATTTTGTAAACAACAGCAAAGTTTCGGATCACCATGCCATAATTCCGACGGAGCAGCCGGTATTTCTGAATAATTTTACAGACAAGGAAAGAAAAATATATGATCTTGTCGTTAAAAGATTTCTCGCCGTACTGTCAAAGCCGTTTGAATTTGAAAAAATATCCGTGACGGGTAAAATCGGCGGTGAAGAATTTTCTTCACGCGGAAAAATAACATTGTCCATGGGCTGGAAAGAGATTTACGGAAATTACGAAGATGAAGAAGTGCTTGATGATTATCCGGTGGAAGAGCTGAACAAACTCAAAAAAGGCAGCATGCTGCATGTTGTTTCAATCAGGAAGACCGACGGAGAAACCAAAGCGCCGGGAAGATTTACAGAAGCCACACTTTTGTCCGCTATGGAAAATCCCAGCAGGTTTATGAAAAACGCAGACAAAGATTTAAAAAAGACAATGGTCGAAACAGGCGGTCTGGGAACAGTTGCAACAAGAGCAGACATAATTGATAAATTATTCAACAGTTTTGTAATTGAAAAGAAAGATAAACATATTTACACTACATCCAAGGGAAGGCAGCTTTTGGATCTGGCTCCTTCTGAATTAAAATCTCCCGTCCTGACGGCCGAGTGGGAGCAGCAGTTAAACGACATCGCAAAAGGACGAATGGAAAAAAGCAGATTTTTAAATGAAATGGTTGATTATACAAAGTCAATCATAAAGGAAATAAAAACAAGCGATAAGAAATTTGTCCATGATAATGAAACAAAGACCAAGTGTCCTGACTGCGGCAGCTACCTGCTTGAAGTTAACAGCAAAAAAGGAACGATGCTTTTATGCCAGAACAGAGAGTGCGGCTACAGAAAAGGAATCGCACAAATAACAAACGCAAGATGCCCCAACTGCCACAAAAAGCTGGAGCTGAGAGGCGAAGGCGAAGGCAAAATATTTGTGTGCAAGTGCGGCTACAGAGAAAAGCTGTCAGCATTTAACAAACGAAAGGAAAATGAAAAGACATCAATATCTAACAGGGACGCAGCAAGATATATGGCAAAGCAAAACAAGAAACAGGATGAAAACATAAATACAGCCCTGGCGGATGCATTGGCAAAATTAAAACTCTAAGATACTATCAGACGAAGGAGAAGTTCTATGCAATACGCTATATTAATCATGGTTCTGCTTTTAATTTTCGCTTTTTATAAAATGAAAAAGCAAATCAGTGAAGTCAATTATTTAAACGACATTCTGTATGTTAAGAAGCAGCCTGAAAAATATATTGAAGAAATTGATAAAATACTGGCCGTGAAACAGACGGAAAAAAACAAAGTCATTAATACAATTCAAAAAACAACAGGTATGCTGTATGCAGGAAGGTTTGATGAAGTTATAGGAATTCTTGAAAAACTCAAAAGCACTCCTAAAAACTGGCTGCCTATATATTATCAGAATTTAGTATTGGCATTGTACTTTAAAAAAGACAAGAACAAGGCAAATGAAGTGCTTAAAGAAGCTGAGCCCATATTTGCAGAATTCGGAAAAAATGAATATTACAAGGAATTCATAGATATAGTGTGTTCTGTGTCTGATTTTTATAACGGAAAGGGTTCAAAAAAATATTATTCCAAGTTGGCTGAAACAGGAGCCAATGATTACAGAAAATCATTCGGATACTATTTTTCGGGCATGATTGATAAAAGAGAAAAAAATGTAGAAGAAGCAGAAAAAAATTTCAAAAATGCAATGGAATTCGGCAGGGGCAGTTTCGTTGAAGAATTTTCCATGCATCAGTGAGGCGATAAAATGTATGCGGTATTAGTGTTTTTAGCAGTTATTTTCATATATTCCACAGTCAGAAGAAGAACCTTGGAAAAGCAGGTTGAACTGTTCAACAGATTATTGTATGTAGAAAAGAGCCCGGAAAAATATATTGCAGAGGTTGACAAGCTTTTGTTGAAAATTCAGTCGGGTAAAGAACGAAATATCAATCTGATTCAAAAAACGACCGGGCTGCTGTATGCTGGTGAGTTTAAGGAAGCAATAACGATACTTAAAGACAGTGTGAGCAAAATTCCGCCCAACTGGCAGGTTATTTACTATCATAACCTGCTTCTCTGCATGTATCTGAGCGGTGATGCCAAAGGAGCCGACAAACTGCTGTCTGAAGTAAAAGACACCATAGATATGTATTATAAAAAAGATTACAACAAGGTAACCATTGGATTGATTTATGCCGTTTCTGACTTTTACAACGGCAATATTGCCGGATGCAGGGAGTTTTTCAGCAACCTGCCATATATTTCAAAAAATGATTACAGAATTGCGTTTGGATATTATTTTACAGGAAAGATACAGGAAATTGAAAATAAAGCGGAGGATGCTGAAGAAAGTCTGAAAAAATCCATGACTTTCGGGCGAGGAAGCTTTATTGAAAAATTACAGGAAGGACAAAGATGATGAACATTACAGAAAAAGATAATCAGATAATCATACAAGATATGAAAGACTTTAATCTGAGCCATATATTCGACTGCGGACAGTGTTTCAGATGGAACAGGGATGATGATGGATCATACACGGGAGTGGTCAAAGACAAGGTCCTAAATGTGGAACAGGACGGTTCAACCATTGTGTTTAACAATGTAAACAGAGATGACTATGAAAATATAATAAAAGAATATTTTGATTTAAATACAGATTACAACGAAATAAAAAATTTGCTGAACACGGATGAAATTATGGCAGAAGCAATAAAATTCGGCGACGGCATAAGAATCTTAAACCAGGATGAATGGGAGACCATGATTTCATTCATGATTTCGGCAAATAACAGGATACCCATGATTAAAAAGGTCATAGAAAACCTGAGCGCAAAATTTGGTGAATTCATCTGCAATTACAGGGGTAGGGATTACTACAGCTTCCCCACTGCGGAGAAATTGTCTGCTGCCGATGTTGAAGAAATTCAGGAATGTAAGGCAGGTTTCAGATCTCCCAGATTAAAAGAGGCAGCAACGAGATTTTTAGAAGAAAGAGACATTATTTATAATCTGAAAAATACGAGTTACGATGAGGGACTTACTTATCTGAAAACCTATAAGGGAATAGGGGACAAGGTTGCAAACTGTGTGCTCTTGTTTTCAATGAGACATTTTGATACATTCCCGGTGGATGTATGGGTGAGAAGAGTTATGCAGACCTTGTATGTGGACAAGGATACAAAGGATGCTGATATCAGAAAATTTGCGGAAAACAAATTCGGAAAGTTCTCAGGCTATGCTCAGCAATATCTTTTTTACTACGCCCGGGAAAATGGAATAGGAAAATCTGTGAAAAATGTATAATTAATTTAAAAAATATTAGGAAAATAATTGACAAATACAATTTAATCGTATATAATATCAATGTTGTCGGGGTGTAGCGAAGCTTGGTATCGCGCATGGTTCGGGACCATGAGGCCGAAGGTTCAAATCCTTTCACTCCGACTTTTGTTATATCCAAAATTAAGTGGTGATAAAATGAATTCAGATGAACGAAGAGAAAACATTGAATCGATTTTGAAGGATAAGACAGAGCCCATCACAGCAAATGTTTTTGCAAAGAAGTTTTCGGTCAGCCGTCAGGTAATAGTCGGAGACATAGCGTTGATGCGTGCTGCCGGCTTGAAGATATCTGCAACGCCGAGGGGGTACGTATTAAATGCCGAATCTGAAATCGACGATAACGTATTCACTGTTGCATGCCGCCACGATGAAAACAACATGGCAAGAGAACTTTATGCGGTGGTGGATAACGGCGGAACAATTCTTGATGTTACCGTAGAGCATCCCGTATATGGTGAGATTTCAGGAGAATTGCGCATTTCTGCACGCTACGAAGCCGATATGTTTTTAGATAAGATTAAAAAAAACGAAGCTCAGCCGTTGATGAGACTGACCGGAGGCATACACCTTCACAGAATCAGATGCAGGGACGAACAAACGCGCAAAAGAATCATAAAAGCATTGAAAAAGGAAAATATCCTTTTAGAAGAAAAATAGACTGTTGACAAAGTGCAAATACTTGTCTATAATTTTACCGTAAAGTGTCAAGACACCTGTCGTGACATAAATAAAATGAAACGGAAAGGAAAAATAAATGAAAAGAAATCATAATCTTAATTCAATGGTAATATCCGCACTTTTGTGTGCAATAGGAATAGTGATACCGATTGTTTCTCCGATAAAAATAACCATGGAGCCTGCATCTTTTACTCTTGCAAGCCACGTTGCGGTATTTATAGCAATGTTTATTTCACCTGCTACGGCAGCAGTTGTAGCTCTCGGAACGACCACAGGATTTTTACTGGCTGGATTTCCTATAGTTGTTGTGCTTCGTGCGGCATCACATATTGTGTTTGCATCGTTGGGAGCTCTGTATTTAAAGAAATATCCGAACACCCTGCAGTCTTTTAAATCTTCTCAGATTTATTCGTTTGTAATCGGTGTGATTCACGGAGTTTGCGAGGTTCTTGTAGTCATGCCTTTTTATTTCGGAAACAGCATGAGTTCGGGATACTATGTGAAGGGATTTGTGACTTCCGTGGTTCTCTTAGTAGGCGTCGGCTCAATAGTACACAGCATGATTGACTTTTATCTTGCACAGGTTGTATGGAAAGCCGTTTCAAAAGCTGTTAAAATACCAAGTGAGGCNNAAATTAACATCATATAATTGAATTAATCTTGGACTGTGCAAAGCGGTATGCCGTCATGAACGTTTGTGAAGTCAGGTGGTAACTGCTCTGAGGCAGTCCTTTTTTTGTTTTATAAATACATTTTGTGGTAAAGATTTATCGTATGGGGTATAATGTATGTAATCATTTAAACAGGAGGAAGTTATGTCTGAGGAATATATTGATAATGACAAAGAAGCTCTGCTTTTTTCTAATCTGAATTCGGTTGTAGCCGAAATAATCGTTTCAAAACTCCAGTCATACGGAGTTCCGGTATTGAAAAGGGCTACGGGCACCGGAGAAATAATGGAAATTTACACGGGAGTCAACTTATACGGCATAGACATATATGTTCCCGAGCACATGATTGATGTGGCAAAAGAACTCCTAAGACCAATTGATGAGAATGAGGACGAAGATTCTTAAACAGCAGAAAGCTTAAGAATTATGAAAAATATGCAAAGAAATAAACAGCGGAGACAGCGATGAGCGGCAAATTATTATTTACGCTTGCAGCCACAGTAATATTCTGTGTATGGCAGAACAACAGTGTTGTCGTAACAGAGCATGAATATGTAAATAAAAAACTTCCGAGAAAGTTTCATGGCTGCAAGATTCTTCACATATCGGATTTTCACAATAAAAAATATTATGCGGATTTGACAGATAAAATCCGGAAAATTAAACCTGACATAATTGTAATTACCGGGGATTTACTGGACAGGAGAAGGACAAGAATTGATGTAGCATCAGATTTTGCAAAAGAAATTGTCAAAATATCTCCGGTATACTATGTTTCGGGCAACCATGAGCAGCTGTCGGTACACTATGGTGAGTTGAGAAATGAACTGCAGAGTTTAAATGTAATTAATATGGATAATTCATACACTGTATTGAAAAAGGAAGGGGAAGGTATCGGTATAATGGGGGTGGCAGATCCTGCGATTAATTGGGATGGGAAGGATTGCCTGATTAAAAACGACATTTATATGAGAAATAATATTAATGAATTGATGAAGAAGTCGGATACAGATTTCAATATACTTCTTTCCCACAGACCGGAGCACATGAGTGTATATAAAGAACTTAATATTGATCTGGTATTTAGCGGACATTCCCACGGCGGGCAGATAAGGATTCCTTTTCTGGGAGGGATACTTTCGCCGAATCAGGGCTTTTTCCCGAAATATTCCGAAGGGATGCACATTGAAGGGGCGACAGCAATGGTTGTCAGCAGAGGGCTGGGAAACAGCCTTTTTCCGCTACGCGTTTTTAACCGACCGGAATTAGTCACGGTTGTTTTGAAACAGGCTTGACGGTACATAAATTTTATTGACTATTTGTCGAATTAATAGTAATATCTTCTTACAAATTTTTAAAGGTGGAGAAATATGGATGGCAGCAAAGTAAGAAAATTAAGAAAGTTAAAGGACATGACAATAGAGGAACTTTCCGAAAAATCAGGTTTTACGGCAAGCTATATATCTCAGGTTGAAAGAGATTTAATTGAACCTTCGCTGACTGCTCTTGATAAAGTCTGCAAGGTGTTAAATGTCTCTCCATATTATTTTTTAGGTGCCGGCAATAATGCGATAGTTACACGAAGGGAAGAGAGACAGCGTTTAGTAATACCCGGAAAAGACAATGAGCAGGAATACTNNGATGTTCCCATAAGTGATGAGTACAAAAACAAGACTAAAATGTGCATTTACAAATATGCTTTAAATCCCGGAAAGTGGGATAATGATAAATTTTCCATAATAGATTCTGACAAATGTGTAATAATAATAAAGGGAAAATTAATAGTCAAATTTACCGATTACAATGAAATAATTGAAGAAGGTGACAGCATTTACATATGCTCAAATGTGCCTCATAAATTATTTAATCCGTCAGACGAAAAAGCTGAACTGTTTTGTATCATTTCACCTGCAGCTTATTAAAAAACTATGAAATAAGAGGAGAAACATGGAAAAGAAGTTTGAAGAAATCAAAGAAGAATTTATAAATGCAAGCTTGGACGAAAAAATAAAAATATATACTCAAGCACAGGGACTTACTGTCGAACAGTTCAAGGAACTGCTGGCATACTTCCCGATCAAACACCTGGATAAANNAAACGTTGTGCTGCAGTTTGCGTGCTTCATGAAAAAACTTACGATACATAAAAACTGCATAAAATCACCTCATATGGGAATAATTACTATGAGGTGATTTTTGTGGTAAATGATAAAAAAATGAAAAGAGTATTTATAAAGGAAGCGTTGGGAACAAGGAATTATTTCAGCTACAGAACAGACCTGGTGCTGTACAAAGCAATGCTCAGCATCCTGGTGCTGCTTGCAGTATTTTTAATAACCGATAACCTGAAATTTTCGGTTTTGATGGCAGCGGAAGTTTTTCTGATTTTTACGTTAATTAATAAGCTGAATATAGAAAGAAAGAAAAATGAGGGTAAAGAAAAACTGATTTCTAAAAACAAGAAGGAACATTTCAAGAAAAAAATCGATGAAATAAATTCTGATGATTTTGAAATGCTAATTGCTTTTCTGTTTGAAAAAAAAGGATGCAGGAATTTTGTGAAAAAAGGAATGCACATGTGGCTTTCGGAGAAAGGCGGCATCATAAACTGCATTAAAGTCTACAAGCTTTATGACGATATGGAACTTGAAAAGCTGGACGTAAGAAATCTGGTAACATTCATGTGCCAGAACAACATAAAAATCGGATATCTGATTACAACCGGCAGTCTCAGTGACGGGGCAAAAGAGCTTATTGAAAAATACAGCGACAAATTAAACATTGAAGTTGTCGATCCGGACGGACTTCTAAATATTATGGATGAACAGGGATTGCTTCCCGACGATGAATATTTTTCTCACAGCGCAGCCGGAGAAAAGGTTTCGGAGAAAAAGAAAATTAATAACGTTATTGACAATAAAAAAATATTTATTTACATACCTGCCGCCGCATTTTTCTATGCTGTGTCCGCAGTGATGCCTGAAAACAGCATCTCAAGGTATATTTCGTATTACTTTATTATATTGAGTATAATCTGTATATTTTATCTTATATGGGTTAAATATATATCTGCCGAAGCGAAAAATTAATCGGATTTTGTAAAAAAATGAATTTACCCATTGATAAAACTTGCGATGTATATTATAATTTTTTAAGAAATATAAATTACGGAGGATAAATTCATGAGTTTTCAAGCAACAGTAGGTTTATCAAACAAACATGTTCATTTAAGTAAGGAACATATAGATATATTATTCGGTGAAGGTTATAAACTGACACCTATTAAAGATTTGAGCCAGCCGGGACAATTTGCATGTGATGAAAAAGTTGATCTGGTTGGACCGAAAAGAACTATAAAGGGAGTAAGAATTCTCGGACCTGCGAGAGGAGAATCACAGGTTGAAATCTCTCTTTCCGACGGATTCACTCTTGGTTTAAAAGATGTACCCATAAGAGATTCAGGTAAACTTGAAGGTACACCGGGAATTAAATTAATAGGACCAAAAGGAGAAGTCGAATTAGAAAGAGGAGTTATAGTTGCAGCAAGACATTTGCACATGCATACTTCAGAGGGAGCAAAATTCGGTTTAAAAGATAAAGACATCGTTAAAGTAAAAGTTGGCGGACAAAGAGCATTAATATTTGAAAATGTGCTGGCAAGAGTCGGCGATAACTATGCGCTGGATATGCACGTTGATGTTGAAGAAGGAAATGCAGCGGGACTGGCAAACGGAGATACAGTAGAAATTATTACTGAATAATTTCATAAGCGGTTCAGGCAAAATAAAACGGGAGTTAATCTCCTGTTTTTTTGTATGTATTTGCACCATGTGTGAATTTTGCAGGCGATAATAACTGATAAATTTGTTGTATCGCACAGCAATATTTGTGTAATACTTTTACGGTTGTTTTAATCAGTGAAAAAAGTTATAATAATCATATGAGTCTTTAAAATTTTTTGCAAATGTCTTTTGACGGAGCAAATGACCAAACGGAGGGAAAATGGAATTTTTGCCAATTAGCATGGAAGATATGAAAAAAAGAGGATGGGAGCAGTGTGATTTTGTATTTGTCACGGGAGATGCATATGTGGACCATTCTTCTTTTGGTGCGGCAATTATATCGAGACTGTTGGAGCGCTTCGGATATAAAGTCGGAATAATAGCCCAGCCTGACTGGAAAGACATCAACTCTTTTAAAAAGCTGGGAGAGCCAAGGCTCGGATTTTTAGTTAATTCGGGAAACATTGACTCCATGGTAAATCATTATACAACATTTAAGAAAAAAAGGAGCACGGATGCTTATTCGCCGGGAGGTAAAGCAAATTTAAGACCCGACAGGGCTGTTACCGTGTATTCAAACAGAATAAGAGAAGCATACAAGCACGTGCCGATAATCATCGGCGGAATCGAAGCAAGCTTAAGGCGTCTGAGCCATTATGACTATTGGAGCGACAGCGTGAAAAGGTCGGTTCTGATGGATTCCGGAGCTGATTTGCTGGTTTACGGCATGGGAGAAAAATCAATTGTTCAGATAGCGGAAGCTTTGGAATCAGGTATACCCGTAAGTGAAATTACTTTTATCGACGGCACGGTTTATAAAACCAAGGACAGGGAACGGCCTTACAATCCGATATTTTTACCAACATACGAAGAAGTGTGCTCATCAAAACGAAAATACGGCGACAGCTTTAAAATTCAATATGAAAACACTGATTCAAAAACAGGAAGAATTCTGGCAGAACAGTATGACACTGTATATGTGGTGCAGAATCCGCCTATGGATACGCTGACTATGCAGGAACTGGATGATGTTTACGATCAAAATTATATGATGGACTATCATCCGATATATAAAAAATACGGCGGAATACCGGCGCTAAATGAAATAAAGTTCAGCATTACCAGCGTGAGAGGATGCTTCGGAGGCTGTAATTTCTGTGCCCTGAACTTTCATCAGGGAAGAGTAATTCAGGGAAGGAGCCATGAATCCATTTTAAAAGAAGTGAACAAGATGAAAAATGACAGTGATTTTAAGGGATACATTCATGACGTCGGCGGTCCTACGGCAAATTTCAGGATAAAGGCTTGCAAGAAACAGGAAAAATACGGAGCCTGTACAGACAGAGAATGTCTCACACCTGTTAAATGCAAAAATCTTAGGGTTGATCACAGTGATTATGTAGAGCTTCTTAAGAAGATAAGAAATGTAGAGGGCATAAAAAAAGTTTTTATTCGTTCCGGAATAAGATATGATTATGCAATATATGATAGAAGTGATGAATTTATAAAAGAGCTTTGCAAATATCACGTGAGCGGCCAGCTTAGAACCGCACCCGAACACGTTTCAGAATCGGTTTTAAAGCTTATGGGCAAACCTTCAATAAGCACTTACAACAAATTTGTAAAGAAATTTTATGATGTGAGCAAAAAACTGAACAAAGAGCAGTACATTGTTCCGTATTTTATTTCGTCACATCCCGGTTCACGGTTGAAAGACGCTATTGAACTTGCTGAATATATAAGAGACATGGGGTACATACCAGAGCAGGTACAGGATTTTTATCCTACGCCCGGCACTCTGTCTACCTGCATGTATTATACTGGATACAATCCTTTGACCGGAGAGGAAGTATATATTCCGAGGGACAAGGAAGAAAGAAGGATGCAGAGAGCTTTGCTGCAATACAGCAAAAAAGAAAATTACAACTTGGTTTTAAAGGCGCTTGAAAAAGAAAACCGATATGACTTAATAGGATACGGGACGAAAGCTTTAATAAAACCAAAAAAAATTAAATCTTAATCAGTTAAAATTAAGCGTTTTTTAATAATTAACTTATTGCAAAATCTTTCACATTAAGTTAATATTAATATGAAATATAAATCAAGAGGTATTAAATGAAAAGAAAAGTTAGGCATAAGAAGAAAAGAAAAATTCGATTGCTGTCTTTAGGCTTGATTCTGGTTGTCGGCATATTGGCAGCATCATTTGTTGTCAACAGAAGAGGCGCAGACAGACACAATGCAGGAAGCGACACTGTGAGTGACGGCATTGAACCTCAGGAAACAGCGAAAGTTCCGGGATCGGACGGATCAAAAAAACCCAAAGATAAATCAAACGTCACGGTTAATATAAAAGCCACAGGAGATATTATGTTTCACCCGTCTCAGCTGGACGGAGCGTATGATCCTGCCACAGGTACATATGATTTTCACAACAGTTTCAAAGCTGTGAAAGACATTTTTCAGTCGGCAGATATAGCAATTGCAAATTTTGAAGGAACAACAGCAAGCGGTGAGGTTTATGACTATCAGGGCTATCCGCTTTTCAATGCACCTGATGAGGTGCTGGATGCAATCAAGGACACAGGATTTGATGTGCTGTCAACTGTGAACAATCACTGCCTTGATACCAGAAAAGCAGGAGTGATAAGGACTCTTGAACAAATAAAAGCCAGAGGCATGGACACCATCGGCACTTATACCGAAAAACCGAAAACAAGGGTATTGATTAAAGATGTCAAAGGTATAAAAATAGCATTCCTTGCATATACGGAAATGGTAAACGGACTTGAAACAACCATGACTCCGACCGATTTGGATGCAATGATAAATATTATAGATGAAACAAAAATTTCGGAAGACATTGCTTATGCAAAGAGCCAAAATGCCGATATAATAATTGCGTACCTCCATTGGGGGGATGAATATTCGAGAGTTCAGGCACAAAGACAGGAAGTGCTTGCCGATAAATTGTTTACCGAAGGTGTTGATATAATTTTTGGAAGCCATCCTCACGTTATTCAGCCTGCACAAAAACTGGAATATGGCGGGAAGACAAAATTCGTGGCATATTCTATGGGAAATTTCTTATCAAATCAGAGAACTGAAACGCTGGTGCCTTACGGTATGACAGAAGAAGTGTCTAAATATACTGAAGACGGTGTAATAGTAGATGTCAATATTGAGAAAGACGGCGAGACAGGAGAAGTTTCAATCAAGGATGTAAGCTACATACCTCTTTGGGTGTATAAGGGAAAAACGGCGAACGGCAGTATCGAGCATGTCGTTTATCCGATAATGGAATATATTGAAAGCAATGAGCTTGATAACAACGCGAAATCAAGGATGCAAAGATCACTGAGCAATACTTCCGAACAAATGGAATTGTTGGAGAGCAACACTGTAGAATAATCTTAAATTTTAATTGGGGATGTGGTGGCATGGAACAGATTAAATTAATTTTTTCGAATATGGGATTAAACAGCATAGTTGATATCGGACTGGTTTATTATGTCTTGTATCACGGTTACCTGCTGATTCGAGATATGAGGGCCAAGCAGCTGGTCAAGGGTATCGTGCTGCTGGTTGTGCTGATTCCTATATCTGATATATTCCATCTTTATATGATAAAGTATATTTTAGATCATACATTTCAAGTGGGTGTAATTGCCCTTGTAGTTGTGTTCCAGCCTGAAATACGAAAAGCTCTTGAATATATCGGAAGGACGTCATTTACTCTGTCAAACATGGAAAGAAACACCCAGACCTCAGAGCAGATCATAAAAGAAATAGTATCTGCCACATCATCGCTGGCAAGGCAGAAAATTGGTGCATTGCTGATATTTGAACAGAAAATAGGATTAAACGATATTGCGGAAAGCGGGACGAAACTAAATGCCAATATTTCCAGCGGACTTTTAATCAATATTTTTATTCCAAATACGCCGCTTCACGACGGTGCCGTAATAATCAAGGATTATACAATAAGAGCAGCAGGATGTTTTTTACCTCTGACAGAAAACAATCTGCTTTCAAAGGATATCGGAACAAGGCACAGAGCGGCTATAGGGATGACAGAGAAATCAGATGCCATAGCATTGATAGTTTCTGAAGAAACCGGTTATATTTCTTATGCAGTTGAAGGAAGACTTTACAGGAATATTCAAATAGAAGAACTTGAATACCTGCTGTCGGGTATTTATGCTGACAATGATAAAGTAAATATAATTGATAAATGGAGAAACAGAAATGAAAATAAAAAACGATAAAATAGCAATCAGAATAACGTGCCTTGTTGTTTCCATAATTTTATGGATGTTTATTGTGGTGGAAACCAATCCGCCCCAAGAACAAACTTATTACAGTATTCCGGTGACAATTAAAAATTTAAGTGCTCTTGAAAAGTCAAACCTGATTTTAATGAACTCAGACAAGGATCATTTTACGATTGATGTAAAGGCCAGAGGTACCATGGATCAACTCACCAAAATAAGTAAAGGTGAGTTCTCGGCCTATATAGATGTGCTGGGATTTTCAGAAGGAGTTACAAATGCCAAAATAGAAGTTTCGGGTCCGGGCAACGTGGATATTACAGGTGTCTATCCGGCACAGATAGCATGCAATGTAGAAAGCATAATTTCCAAGGTGATGGATGTTACCGTTCAATATGATGAAGGAGGACAGCAGGCTGAAAATTATTATCGTGCTCTGCCTTTGTCAAACCCGTCCTCGGTTAAGATTACCGGGCCGAGAAGTGTGGTTAATTCAGCTGCCAAGGCAGTGGCAACGGTTAATATTACGGGAGCTACCGACAATATCGTTAAGACTGTTCCCGTAAGAGTGTACAATGGAACAGACACGGAGATATTTATGTCGGCGCCAATTGACAACGTTGAAGTCTCGGTTCCTATTTTCCCGACTAAATATGTTAAACTTGTTCCGAACATTATAGGCATGCCCGAAGATGGCTACCAGCTTGCTGATGTGACGGTAAAGCCTGATAAGGTGAGAATTGCCGCAAGAAAGGATATACTGGATACAATCAGAGAGTTAAAACTGGAGGACCTGGATATATCGGGAGCATACACCAATATTCTTTCTCCTAAGGAAATACTGGATACGGACGGGTTGATAATTTTAGACATGAAGACGGCTCCTGTTGTAAATGCCATTATTGAAAAGACAGAAGAAAAAGATATTGTGTTTGAAGCATCGGACATTGAATTTGCTAATTTGAAAGAAGGCAATCAGGTCAACATCCTAAAACCGGAAACAGAAATAACTGCAAAGGTGACGGGACCCGCAAGCGTGGTGAATCAGCTGAAGAAAGGCGATCTGGCACTTACTGCCGATTTAAGTTCCGCTGCATTAGGGCAAAGCGATGTTAAAATAGAGTGCAAGACAGAAGCGAAGGTTAACAGCATTGCGCTTTCACAGGGGTCAATCGGCATTGAAATAACAGAAGCTCCCGCAGAGCCACCTGCAGAAGAGTAGTGGTGAATATGAAAAATATTAATATGGAAATAAACAGCATGGATTATCAGGGAATGATCGAAGCCGTGTTTCTTGCCACACAGGATGCCATAAGTGTGGTAAATGAAAAAGGCGAGCATATCCTTGTAAATCCTGCCTATACAAAAATAACCGGTCTTGAGTACGATGAAGTAATAGGGAAAAATGCCCTGTATGATATCGAAGCGGGAGAAAGCCTTCATATGAAGGTTCTTTCGACACACAAACCGGTTGAAAACACCAAGCTGAAAATCAGGCCCAGCGGTAAGACTGTCGTTGCACAGGCAGCTCCCATCATTGTTAACGGAGTGATGAAGGGCAGTGTCGCTGTTCTTCACGATATGTCAGGCATTAAGGATCTGACCGATAAATTAAACAAAGCCGAACAGCGGTTAAGAGAACTTACCAATAAATATAAACCTGAAGACATAATCGGAGAATCCGACGCAATAAAAGAAGTAAAAAAAATGGTTGAAAAAGCGGCAAAAGTTCCTGCGACCGTGCTTTTGAGAGGCGAAAGCGGAACAGGAAAAGAACTGTTTGCCAATTCAATTCATGCTCAGAGCAAAAGAAGCAATAATAATTTTGTGCGTGTAAACTGTGCCGCACTTTCGGATTCATTGCTGGAAAGCGAGCTTTTCGGCTATGAGGAAGGTTCATTTACCGGAGCTTTAAAAGGCGGCAAAAAAGGCCTTTTTGAAGAAGCCGACAAAGGAACAATATTTTTGGATGAAATATCCGAAATCAGTATGAACACTCAGGCAAAGCTTCTGAGAGTTCTGCAGGAAAAGGAAATAATGAGAGTCGGGAGCAATTGTCCCGTCTCTGTTGATGTAAGGGTTATAGCGGCAACAAATGCCGATTTGATAAAAGCAGTGAGAGAAGGAAGATTCAGGGAAGATTTATTTTACAGAATAAACACAATAACGGTTGAAGTTCCACCTTTGAGAGAAAGAAAGGAAGACATACCGATTTTAATTGACTTTTTCTTAGAGCAGCTTCAAAAAGAAACGAAGAAGAAGATCATAAAATTAGAAGATGGTTTAATAGACTTACTTGTTGTCTACGATTATCCCGGCAACATCCGCGAACTTAAAAATATCATCGAGAGGCTGGTTGTGCTGAGCGATGACGGTATTATAAAAAAAGAAGACCTTCCTGACCTTAAAATTTTCAACCATGAAGGCAATGAGGACATTAAATCACTGAAGGATGTTAGGCAAATTGCCGAAATAAAGTATATTAAATACATTCTGGGAAAATGCGGCGGTAATGTTACAGAAGCTGCAAAGATGATGGATATAAGCAGGAGACAGCTGTTTAACAAGCTTGTTGATTATGGAATTAAGTAAAGCAGGCAATAAATTGCACTCAATAGGAAATTTATTGCCCAATTTAAAAACTGAAATACCAAGGCAGGATATTTCAGTTTTTTTCATTGCGTGAAAACGTTGGTACAAGCGTCTTTAAAATTTTAGGGAAATGTTTTCAAGTTGGTATAATAATTGCTACTTATATAGAATATAACATTATTATATACTTGGAGGTATTTAATGAAAGAGCAAAAGACAGCAAGGAAACCTTACTTATGGGAGGCAATGCTTTCCTTCGGATTTCTAATTTTTGTCATGGCGGTAGGAATTGCAAAGTATGAAGCAAATCCTCACATCCCTATGTTAATCGGTACACTATTTGCGGTTTTAATTGCATTCAGACTCGGATTTAAATGGGAAGAAATTGAAAAATCAATGTTTGATGGTATTTATCAGGCACTGCAGGCAGTAATAATCTTGGCTATAATAGGTGTCCTCATAGGTACCTGGTTATTGGCAGGTGTTGTTCCAAGCATGATTTATTATGGACTTGCTATTTTAAAACCGAGCATATTTTTATTTGCAACTGTACTTATCTGTTCTATTACTTCTCTTGCAACCGGTACAAGCTGGGGAACAGCCGGAACAATCGGTATTGCATTAATGGGTATTTCTAAAGGTTTAGGAATTCCTGCTCCAGTGGCGGCAGGCGCAATTATTTCGGGAGCATACTTCGGAGATAAAATGTCTCCTTTGTCGGATACGACGAATCTGGCTCCGGCAGTTTCCGGCACGGACGTATTTACTCACGTTAAAGCAATGCTACCATCTACGGTAACAGCATACGTTATCACTTTAGTTGCATTTTTAGTAATGGGATTCCAATATGCGGGATCAAGTTCCGATGTTACGGCAATAACAACAATAAGAGACGGCCTGGCGGCAAACTTCAATATTTCTCCGCTGCTGCTGCTTCCTCCTCTGGCTGTTATACTGGCAATGGCTTTTAAAATGCCTGCCATACCGGGTATAACAATAGGTATATTAATAGGTGCAATTGAAGGTGCCATATTCCAAGGAGCGGATTTCGGAGCAATCTTAACGGCTGCTTACAACGGATTTACATCCGAAACAGGATTGGCTATTATTGATGAGCTTCTCACTGCCGGAGGTTTAAACGGCATGATGTATTCCATTTCACTTACCATAATTGCCATGATGTTCGGCGGAATCATGGAAAAAACCAAGCAGCTGGAAGTTATCGTCGATACAATTCTTAGAGGAGTTAAATCAACCGGCGGATTAATACTTACAACAGTTTTAACTTGTATAGGCTGCAACGCCACAATGCCTGAGCAATATATTTCCATAGTGCTTCCGGGCAGGATGTACCATACGGCATACAGAGACAGAGGCCTTCATCCTAAACAGCTTTCAAGTACACTGGAAGGAGCTGGAACCGTTACTTCGGCACTGATACCGTGGAATACGTGCGGTGCGTTCCTTTATGGTGTCTTAGGTGTTACCGCATGAACATACGCAAGATATGCCATATTCAACTACACGATGCCTTTGGTGGTAGTTGTCTTTGGTTTTCTCGGTTTATTCGTATACAAACTTGAGGATGATCCCGGCACCATAATTGGAGAAGCCAAACTCGAAGAACAATAAAATAATTTAATAAAATATCACGAATTTTGTTGAAATGATTCGTGATATTTTTTTATACATCACCGCTGTCAGTTTTACTCGCCATATACTTGATTTACCTTCAGGAATAATATCACAAATTATGGGAAATATATAATTTGTGATATTTTTTATTTTAGGAGGTAGTATGAAAGTAGGAATTCTCAAGGGGTTGTTATATTACAAATATCATCCCTTTTTAATTACTTTCTTCAGTGAGCTGGGAGCTGAAGTGATTAGTTCCGAGGATACGAACAAAAATATTTTAGATCTGGGAGTTAAGTATTGTGTGGATGAAGCATGTCTTCCGATTAAAATATTTCACGGCCATGCCGCATCATTGAGAGACAAGTGCGATTTAATTGTCATACCGAGAATAATGCAGCTTAATAAAAACGAATACATATGCCCGAAATTCTGCGGCCTTCCCGAAATGGTGCAAAACAGCATTGATGGTATGCCACCTGCAATTACAGAGCCTGTTTACGCAGCATCAAAAAACAGCCTCTATCAGTGGGCAAAGGCAGCAGGCCGAAAAACAGGCAGCAGCAGCCTTAAAATCAAGCATGCATATATTAAGGCATACGAAGCACAGCAGCTGCATGTTACCGGAATTAAAGACGACAGACACAATATGAAGGTTGCCTTGGTAGGGCATCCATACAATATTTACGATAACTACATAAATATGATGCTGGTTTCCAAGCTGGATAAATTGGGAGTGTCAGTTGAAACAATGGAGTTTACCCAGGATTTTCTCATTAATCTGGAAATCAACAATTTGTACAAACGACCGTTCTGGACTTTTGCCAGGGAAAATTACGGCTTTGCGGTAAATGCCGCAAAGGGAAAAAGAGTGGACGGGATTATTTATATTTCATCATTTAACTGCGGAACCGATTCAATAATTATTGAACTCATAAAAGACAAGATAGGAAGTTTTCCTTTTTTAACGCTAAAAATTGACGAACATACAGGAGAAGCAGGAATAGACACCCGGATAGAGGCATTTACAGATATGCTTGAAAGGAGGCTTGAAAATGAAAGTGACATTCCCACACATGGGTAATGTATAATTAGCTGCAAAAGCCCTTTTTGACGGACTGGGAATAGATTATGTCATCCCGCCCAAAAGCAGCAAAAACGATCTGGATATAGGCACACTTTATTCACCCGAAGAAATATGCCTTCCATTCAAAATAATGATCGGAAATTATATTCAGGCGATAGAGCAGGGGGCAGATACGGTAATTATAATGGGAAGCTGCGGTCCCTGCAGATTCGGCGAATATTGCGAGCTGCAGATGAATTTAATGAAAAATTTAGGCTATGACGTGGATTTTATAGTGATTGATTACCCAAAGGACATCGGAATAAAGGAATTGTACAGAAGGATCAAAAAACTGTCATCTGTGAGCAATAAAACTACCCTTGAAAAATTCAAGGCACTTTCAAATGCTCTGACAGTAATTAATTTAATTGACCAGGTGGAAGAAACAGCTCACATGTACGCAGGATATGAAAGAAACAGAGGCGAATGCAAAAGTCTGCTGACACGGTGCAGGTCTGATGCCGTTAACTGCACAGAGCCGGAGGAAATGATTCGCACTTTAAAGTTTTATAAGGACAAATTAGCGCACATATCTGTGGATATAAACAAAAATCCATTAAAAATTGCCGTAATAGGAGAAATATATACAGTCATCGAACCATATACAAATTTTTACATTGAGGACAAATTAATGGATTACGGACTTTCATCCAAAAGGGGGCTCACTCCAAGCTGGTGGGTTAAAAATGCGGCACTGAGCCCTCTTAAAATAAATTCCATGAAAATAAGAAAAAATGCTAAAAAATATCTGCCTGTGGGCATCGTAGGTCATGCCGTGGAATGTGTCGGTGAAGCGGTAACGGCATGCCAGGAAGGTTTTGACGGTGCCATACAGATATTTCCCATGGGCTGTATGCCCGAAATAGTGTCAAAATCAATTCTTCCCACAATATCAAAAGATATGGATTTCCCCATAATGTCGCTGGTTGTAGACGATATGACAGGGGAAGCCGGTTATATTACAAGAGTGGAAGCTTTTATAGATTTGCTTGAAAGGAGACGTAGCAATGTATTATCTGGGTGTTGATGTAGGTTCTGTAAGCACAGACCTTGTACTTTTAGATGACAGCATGAATGTGGCAGAAAAAATATATTTAAGAACTAAAGGCAATCCTATTAAGGCCGTTCAGGAAGGCTTTAAAATATTAAAATCCAAGTATGCGGAAAGTGATATTGCCGCAGCAGGAACCACGGGAAGCGGAAGAATGATTGCTTCTTCAATAATAGGCACAGATGCCGTAAGCTCTCCTATTTTAAAGGGATTAAACGCCATATATATCACAACCTTTATATTTATTTTGATACTCAAAGTATATTTTAAATATA
Organism: Clostridiales bacterium; assembly: GCA_003457065.1. Taxonomy (GTDB): domain Bacteria; phylum Bacillota; class Clostridia; order Tissierellales; family Sedimentibacteraceae; genus Sedimentibacter. The sequence goes on along the minus strand of DMJQ01000015.1, from coordinate 9,741 downwards.
TTGTATTAATGCAAAAAAGTCAATATATAAGATATTATAAAGAAAAGTATTTAAACTTCTATGTGAAAAATATATTGACATAAAAAGAAAAGGATAATATAATTTGATTATCAAAATATTTGACTATCAAATAGAATGGCGATGGAGGCACTTATGAAAGAAACTTTATCTGCTATAAATAAACTTATGGTTGAGGTATTTAACGATATACTGGCGATTGAGGAAGACGCCCTCAAAAACGGTAAATTCAGCGATGTTTCTATTACAGAAGTCCATACCATAGAGGCCATAGGCATGTATACCAAGCAAACTGCAAGCGAGGTTGCAAAAAAGCTTAACATCACTGCCGGAACCCTTACGGTTGCCATAAATAACCTTGTTAAAAAAGGATATGTAATAAGAATAAGAAGCGAGGACGACAGAAGGGTCGTAAAGCTTGGCTTAACCAGCAAGGGAAGGGTCCTTTTCCGCGTTCATGAGCAGTTCCATAAGGACATGGTAAGAGAGGCGGTAACAGGCTTAAGCGAAGAAGAAGAGCGGATTCTCCTTTCTGCGCTTTCAAACCTTCACAGCTTTTTATTCAGAACTTATATTGAAAAAAACGATCAGGGAGAGATATCATGAAAAATTGCAGGATAGTCTGCGCTCATAAATACATTCCCGAAAGAAAAATAGATAATGACGAAATGAGCCGTATGGTAGATACCAGCGATGAATGGATTGTATCCCGTACCGGTATCAAAGAACGCCATATATCAACGGGGGAAAATACCTCCTATATGGCGGGAGAGGGACTAAAGGGCCTTATTGAGAAAAGCGGCATATCCCCCCTTGATATTGACCTTTTAATTGTCGCAACCATAAGCCCTGATTATCTTACTCCTTCAACGGCCTGCCTTGTTCAGCATATAGCGGGGGCAAAAAATGCCTTTGCATTTGATGTTAATGCCGCCTGTTCAGGCTTTGTTTATGCTCTAAGCACCGCAGAAAAGTTTATTTCGTCGGGAAAATATAAAACGGCAGCCGTAATCGGCGCTGATATCCTTTCCAAGATGATTGATTTTACTGATAGGTCTACCTGTGTCCTTTTCGGAGATGGAGCAGGAGGGGTTCTCCTTCAGGCCTGTGAAGAAAATCATTATTTATCCGAGGATATGAATTCCTGCGGCGATAAGGCAATGGCCTTATACGGAGGCCATATGCCGGTAGATACGGTATTTTCTAAAGAGCAGCCAAATATGGGAAAATACATAAAAATGAACGGCAGAGAAATATTCGATTTTACATTAACAGAAGTGCCTGAAAGCATTAAAAGAGCCCTTTCTAAGGCAGAGGTTGATTTAGAGGATATAGATTACATCGTTCCCCATCAGGCAAATGCAAGAATCGTAAATTACATGGCAAAAAAACTTAGTATTGACGTATCCCGATTTTTTATCAATATAGATCAATATGGAAACACCACGGCAGCTTCCATTCCCATAGCCTTAAGCGATATGCTGGAGGAAGGAAAGATTGAAATCGGAAGCGGTAAAAAGCTTGCTCTTGTAGGCTTTGGCGGAGGACTGACTTGGGGTACTGTTATTATAAAAATATAATTATTATTTAGGAGGAAAATAAGATGATATTAGAAAAAATTAAAGAAATTATAGCGGAGCAATTAGGTAAGGACCCATCTGAAATTACCATGGAAACAAATATTCAAAGCGACGTCGAAGCAGATTCACCTGATCTTTTTCAGATTATAAACGATATTGAAGATGAATTTGACGTAAAAATTGAAGACGCCGAAGATGTAGTAACCGTTGCAGACGTTGTTAAGCTGATAGAAGAGCAGAAGAAATAAATTAATTTAGAAAGCGTTTGAAGCAAGAGCCTTATGGGATTTTTCGGTTTTATCTGTGAATACGATTTACGGTGAATTTCCGGGGCTTTTCTTTCCGCTTTTTAATTTTAGAGGTGTAGTATGGATTTTGAGATTTGCAGGTTACTTAATATAGAATATCCTATTTTTCAAGGCGCCATGGCATGGGTTGCGGAAAGCTCTCTTGCAGGGGCCGTAAGCCGAGCCGGAGGCTTAGGCATAATCGCTGGGGGGAATGCCCCTGCGGAAGTTATAAGAAAAGAGATTCATAAGCTTAGAGAAACCACCGATAAGCCCTTTGCAGTAAATATAATGCTTCTTTCGCCTTTTGCAGATGAAATGGCTCAAATGGTTTGTGAAGAAAAGGTTCCCATCGTTACTACAGGGGCAGGGAACCCCGGAAAACATATGGAAAGCTTTAAAGCAAGCGGCATCAAGGTAATCCCTGTAGTGCCTTCCGTAGCCATAGCAAAGAAAATGGAGAAACTGGGGGCCGATGCTCTCGTTGCCGAAGGCATGGAAGCAGGAGGCCATATTGGGAAGCTTACAACAATGGTTTTAGTTCCTCAGGTGGTTGATGCTGTTCATATTCCCGTGATAGCAGCCGGAGGCATTGCAGACGTCAGGGGAATGGCGGCGGCATTTATGCTTGGCGCAAAAGGCGCTCAGGTTGGAACGAGATTTCTTGTGGCAAAGGAATGCATTGTTCATGATAATTATAAAAAAGCAGTTTTAAAGGCAAACGATATTTCAACTACCGTAACAAGCCAGCTTACAGGCCATCCTGTAAGGGTGCTTCGGAATAAGCTTTCGAAATTATATGATGCAGCCGAAAGAGAAGAGCTTCGCAAAGAAGAACCGGACATAGAAAGAATAGAAAAGCTCGGGGTCGGCTCCTTAAGAAAAGCCGTAATTGACGGAGACGCAGAGTACGGCTCTCTTATGAGCGGCCAGATTGCCGGCCTTGTAAATAAAGAAGAAACGGCCAAAGAAATTCTTGAAAGCTTGATGGAAGGTTTTTTAAACCTTACCGCTAAGGAGAGAGGCCTATGAAAATAGCTTTTATGTTCAGCGGTCAAGGAGCCCAGCAGGAAGGCATGGGAAAAGACCTTTATGATACTTATCCTTTGTTTAAAGAAATTTTTGACCATGGCGACAGTTTATTGGATTTTTCTTTAAAGGACATATGCTTTAAAGGCGGGGAAGCTCTGAATCAAACAGAGTATGCTCAGCCGGCTCTCCTTGCCGTAAGCGCCGCCATCATAGCGCTTTTANNAAGAAAATATAGAGGCTTCCATGGCAGCAGGACTTAGCCTTGGAGAATATTCAGCTCTTTTTTATTCAGGAGCATTCAGCTTTGAAGATTCCTTAAGGCTTGTAAGAAAAAGAGGGCTTCTCATGGCAAACGCCTGTAAAGCTGGCTTTGGCTCTATGAGTGCTATTTTGAATCTTTCACCGGAGCTTACACAAAGGGCCTGCGAAGAAGCTTCAACAGCAGATGAAAAGGTTTATCCGGCAAATTTCAACGCACCGGGGCAGATTGTGATTTCAGGAGAAGTAAACGCTCTTGAAAGAGCAGAAAAGCTCTGTTTAGCATATGGCGCAGGAAAAGCCGTAAGGCTTAATGTAAGCGGCCCCTTTCATACGCCTTATTTAAAAGAGGCTTCTGAAAAGCTTTCAGAAGAGCTTGAAAGCATCAACATCAACACGCCTTCTGTGCCTGTCATTACGAATTTCAGCGCAAAAGAAATGGAAGATATGAAACAAACCCTCCCTTTGCAGATGATAAGCCCCGTAAAATGGGAAGAAAGCATTCGTTATATGCTTTCACAGGAAGTTGATACCTTTATCGAAATAGGCGCAGGGAAAACCCTCTGTTCCTTTGTAAAGAAAATAAGCAAAGATGTAAATATATATAATGTTGACAGTGCCCAGTCTTTTGAAAAGACCATTCAGAAAATAAAGGAAGATAAAAATGCCTAAAACAGTAATTGTAACGGGAGCTTCGAAGGGGATAGGCAAAGCCATTGCCCTTGAATTTGCCCAAAAAGGCCATAATATCGTCGTTAATTACAGAGGCGGCCTGCCTGTGGAGCTGTTAGAGGAAATGAATCAATTGGGCGGCTCTGCCATAGGAATAAAGGCCGACGTTTCAAAATTTGACGAAGCAAAAAGCCTGATAGCGTCAGCAAAGGAAAAATTCGGTTCCGTAGATGTTCTTGTAAATAATGCGGGAATAACCTGTGATAACCTTATTTTGAGAATGAAGGAAGAAGAATTCGATAAAGTAATAGAAACGAACCTCAAAGGGGCGTTTAATATGATTCGCCATGCAAGCCCTGTTATGCTGAAGCAAAAAAGCGGCGCTATCATTAATATTTCAAGCGTTGTAGGGCTAATCGGAAATATCGGGCAGGTGAATTATGCCGCAAGTAAGGCCGGACTTATCGGTATGACAAAGGCTACGGCAAGAGAGCTTGCCACAAGGGGGATTACCTGTAATGCCGTTGCCCCGGGCTTTATTGATACGGATATGACGAAGGTATTAAGCGATACCGTAAAAAATAAGATGCTTGAGAATATTCCTATGGGTCATTTCGGCAATATGAAAGATATAGCGGAAGCCGTGTATTTCCTTTCAGAAAGCAGGTATATCACAGGCCAGGTATTAAATATTGACGGCGGAATGGTAATGAATTAAGAATTTATACTTAAATTTATATGAAATAGTAGTATTGTCAATTTTTATTCCTCTGAAGCCGAATGCTTACAGTGGTATAAAGACAAATTGGCGATAGGATAGACCTTATTTGCTAAGGAGGCTTTTATGAGTTTTAAAAGAGTAGTTGTAACAGGTATGGGCGTTCTTAGCCCCATAGGAAACAATCTTTCTGATTACTGGGAAAGCCTTAAAAAAGGAATCGTTGGAATAGATTTTATAAAAAGCTTCGATACCTCTGAATATAAGGCAAAGCTTGGTGCAGAGGTAAAGGATTTTGATAAAGAAAAGTATCTGGAAAGAAAAGAGACCAAGCGCATGGATCTTTTCAGCCAGTATGCAATATATGCCGCAGGAGAAGCTATCGCCCATTCAGGCCTTACGGAAGAAGCAATGAAAGAAAATCCCCGTATTGGCGTGATGTGCGGTTCAGGCATCGGCGGCCTTGCCACTATGGAAGAGCAAATTATAAGGCTCAATGAAAAAGGGCCTTCCAAGGTTGGGCCTTTATTTATTCCTATGGCCATAGCCAATATGGCCGCGGGAAACATCGCCACAAAATTTGGCATTACAGGCATATGCACTTCTTCTGTAACTGCCTGTGCAAGCTCCGCCAACTGTATTGGAGAAGCTTATCGGAATATAAAGCACGGATATAGTGACATTATTCTTGCCGGCGGAAGCGAAGCGTCCATTACAGGCATCGGCATCGCAGGTTTTACGGCTCTTACAGCTCTTTCTCTTTCCGAAGACCCGAAAAGAGCGTCTATTCCCTTTGATGAAGAAAGAAACGGCTTCGTTATGGGGGAAGGGGCAGGAATGCTTGTTCTTGAAGAATACGAGCATGCTGTAAAAAGAGGTGCAACCATATACGGCGAAGTTGTAGGCTACGGTTCAAACTGCGACGCCTACCATATGACTTCTCCAAGACCGGACGGTTCGGGAGCAGCTTTAGCAATGGAGTTTGCCGTAAGGGAAGCAGGTATTGCCAAAGAAGAAATAGGCTATATCAATGCCCACGGAACAAGTACACCGCCGAATGATTTGGCTGAAACCAATGCAATTAAACTTACCTTTGGTGACCATGCCTATCATATCCCTGTTACTTCTACAAAGTCCATGATGGGCCACTTGCTTGGAGCGGCAGGAGCAGTTGAAGCCATTGCCTGTATAGAAGCTTTGAGACATGGCTTTATACCGCCTACGGCAGGCCTTGAAAAGCCCGGCGAAGGCTGTGACTTAAACTATGTGCCTAAAAAAGGCATCGAGAAGGACATAAAATATGCAATTTCAAATTCCTTTGGCTTCGGAGGCCATAATGCGGTTATTTGCTTAAAGAAATGGGAGGAATAGCCATGGATTTCAATAATATAAAAGAGCTTATCAGCCTTATAGATAAATCCAGTCTTACAGAGCTTGATTTGAAATTTGAAAATACAGAAATAAGATTAAGTAAGAATAAAAACAGCACAGGAAGCGTAAAAGAAGCTTCAAAGCCTGTAGTTTCCGTGCCTGAAGTTAAAGAAGAAGGCCCTATCACTATTCTTCCCGTAGAGGAAAAGGAAGTAAAAGAAGGCTTTATTGTAAAATCTCCTCTTGTGGGAACCTTTTACGAAAGCCATTCCCCCGGGAAGCCGCCTTATGTTTCCGTAGGAAGCACGGTAAAAGAAGGGGATATTCTTTGCATTGTTGAAGCTATGAAAGTGATGAACGAAATCACCTCAGAGAAATCAGGCGAAATAGCAGAAATATTCATCAAAGACGGCGAAATGGTAGAGTACGGCCAGCCGATTTTCAGGATTATATAGGAGGTAGGATTATGCCGATAGAAATTAAAGAAATTATGGACGTTCTTCCTCATCGATACCCTTTTCTTCTTATTGACCGGATTTTGGAACTGGAGCCGGGAAAATCGGTTACGGCCAAAAAAAATCTTACAATGAACGAAGAATTCTTNNATATTATCCATGGAAGAAAATAAAGGAAAAATTGCCTATTTAGGTGCGGTAGATAAAGCAAAGTTCAGAAGCAAGGCCGTTCCGGGGGATGTACTTATGCTTGAAGTATCCATAATAAAGCCTAAAAAATCCGCAGGAATAGGAAAGGGTACTGCTTATATCGATGGCAAAAAGGCCGCAGAGGCTGAGATTACCTTTATCATTGGCTGATTGGAGCAATCGAATGTTCAATAAAATATTAATTGCAAACAGAGGCGAAATCGCCGTAAGAATCATAAGAGCCTGCCGTGAAATGGGCATATCTACCGTTGCGGTTTTTTCCGAAGCGGATAGAGATGCCCTTCATACCCAAATGGCAGATGAAGCTGTATGCATAGGCCCTGCAAAATCATCGGAAAGCTATCTCAATATGCATAATATATTAAGCGCCGCCTGTAAGCTGAATGTTCAAGCCATACACCCAGGCTTTGGTTTTTTAGCGGAAAACAGCGTTTTTGCGTCTATGTGCGGCGAATGCAATATAAAGTTCATTGGGCCGGAGCCCTCTGCAATCGACCTTTTAGGCAATAAGGCAAAGGCAAGAGAGCTGATGGCCGATGCTGGTATTCCTGTTATACCGGGAAGCAAGGGGGCAATCAAAAGCCTTGATGAGGCTTACGCCTTTGCAGAGGAATCCGGCTATCCCGTTATGCTGAAAGCTTCTGCTGGCGGCGGCGGAAAAGGCATTCGGGTTGTTGAATCAAAAAGCAAAATGGAAAACGCCTACCTGTCAGCCAAAAATGAAGCTATGGCTAATTTTTCCGATGACGGTATTTATATAGAAAAAATGATTATTAACCCCCGCCATATAGAGGTTCAGCTTTTATGCGACGAACATGGCAATTATCTCTATCTTGGGGAAAGAGATTGTTCTTTGCAAAGAAGGAACCAAAAGCTTCTGGAAGAAGCGCCGGCTCTCGGCATTTTAGAAGAAACGAGAAAACAAATGGGAGAAGCCGCAATCCTTGGAGCAAAAGCTGCAGAGTATACCAATGCCGGTACCATAGAATTTCTCTACGATAAAGACGGCAAATTTTATTTTATGGAAATGAACACCCGTATTCAGGTGGAACACCCTATAACAGAGATGATTACGGGGATAGACATTGTGAAAGAGCAGATTCGCATAGCCGCAGGAGAAAAGCTTTCCATATCCCAAAAGGATATCGAAATCCGAGGCCATTCCATTGAATGCCGTATTAATGCANNGACCCGAGAAGGGCTTTATCCCTTCCCCGGGAAAAATCTCCTATGTTCTTTTTCCTTCCGGCTGTTTAGGGCTCAGGGTAGACAGCGGTGTATACCCCGGCTGTGAAATACCGCCTTTTTATGATTCTATGATAGCGAAGGTCATTACCCACGGGACCACAAGGCAGGACGCCATTGAAAAAATGAAAAGGGCCTTGTCCGAATTTGTAATAAACGGCGTATATACGAATATAGAATTTCAGCTTGGTCTTCTTACAGATGAGAATTTTATTGAAGGGAAATTTGATACAGGATTTATTGAAAGAAAATTATCGTCTGGAAATTAGGCAATAGTAAAGAAGTAAACAGGCGGGAGGCGTATCGGTTTGAATTTATTCAGAAAGAAAAAATATGTATCCATTGAAGTAAATAAAATAAGAGAGCAGGAACAAGGAACCAGGCCCTCCGTCCCTGACGGCCTTTGGATCAAATGCCCAAGCTGTAATAAAAGCATATACTCCAAAGAAATCGGAAAACATAAAATCTGCCCGAAATGCGGCGGCTGTTTCAGACTTACTGCTTTTGAGAGAATAGGGCTTATTGCAGACGAAGGAAGCTTTTCAGAGATTAATCAGGATTTATCCGTGCATTCCTCCTCTTTTCCAGGTTACGAGGAAAAGATAAATAAGCTTAAAAACGCCACGGGATTAAATGACGCGGTTGTAACAGGCACATGCGAAATAGAAGGCAATGCCGCTGTTTTAGGCGTGATGGATAGTACCTTCATTATGGGCAGTATGGGGGCTGTCGTAGGGGAAAAGCTTGCAAGAGCCTTTGAATATGCCTTGGAAAAAAGGCTTCCTGTCATTATATTTACTGCTTCCGGCGGAGCCAGAATGCAGGAAGGTATCATTTCCCTTATGCAGATGGCAAAAATAAGCGCCGCCGCCAAACGCCACAGTGATGCAGGCTTATTGTATATTACGGTTCTTACAGACCCGACCACAGGGGGCGTTACGGCAAGCTTTGCCATGCTTGGCGACATCATTCTCTCAGAACCAAAAGCCTTAATTGGCTTTGCCGGAAGAAGAGTTATTGAACAGACTATACGCCAGAAGCTTCCTGAGGATTTTCAAACGGCTGAATTTCTTATGGAACACGGCTTTATCGATAATATCGTAAAAAGGGAAGACATGAAGGATAAATTGAGCCAAATCCTTCGTATCCATTCTTTTAAGGGGGAGGCGGTATAATGCATGACCCTATGGAAATTGTAAAAATAGCAAGAAATATTAAAAGGCCTTCCGCCCTTGATTATATAGACTATATATTTACGGATTTTTTTGAGCTGAAAGGCGACAGGCTTTATAGGGACGACAGCGCCATTGTAGGAGGCATTGCCATGCTTTCGGGCATTCCGGTGACCGTTATAGGCATACAAAAGGGAAAAACCGTAGAGGAAAACGTACAAAGAAATTTCGGTTCTCCTCACCCTGAAGGTTACAGAAAGGCTCTGCGCCTCATGAAGCAGGCGGAAAAGTTCAAACGGCCTGTGATATGCTTCGTCAATACCTCCGGTGCTTTCTGCGGGATAGGTGCAGAGGAAAGAGGGCAGGGCGAGGCCATTGCCCGTAATTTATTTGAACTATCTAATTTAANNAAGACTCCTATGATATCCATTATCACTGGAGAAGGGGGAAGCGGAGGCGCTCTTGCCCTTGCTGTGGTAGACGAAGTATGGATGCTTGAAAATTCTGTTTACTCTATTCTTTCTCCCGAAGGTTTTGCCGCTATCTTATGGAAAGATGCAAAAAGAGCTGAGGAAGCCGCTAAAATCATGGGGCTTACGTCAAAAGAGCTTTTCGATATGGGAATCATAGAAAAGATCATTCCCGAAGCAGAAGGCGGTGCCCATAACGATACGGAAAAGACTGCCTCCATATTAAAAGAAGAATTGATAAAAAAGATAAACG